>JAAXHE010000361.1 GCA_012271065.1 Candidatus Latescibacterota bacterium | reverse complement strand
CAAGGCGGGCGAACCCGCCCGTATCCTCAAGATACGGGCGGGTATGACCAACGCCGACCGGCGCTTTTGCAGCCGTGCGAAGACCGCTGGGAGTTTTAAGACAGCTTCTAAGGCGAACCGTCCTGAAGTCCCGCAAGGGGCGCAGGTATCCTGACGAGCCGATGTCGTCAGAATCGCCGTGGACCCCGATTGAAAAAGGCCGGACAGTTCTCCGAGCCTTTTTTTTGTCCTTGTCCCGATCAAGGCCGAGATCTCATGGGCCTGTTGTGGCCCCTGGATATTTCACCGAAGCCGGGGAAGATTGCTTTCCTTCAGGAACAGATGATGTGACTTCGGCCTGCAGGCTTCCTGGTGTTCTTTGGAAGGTGTTTTAAAATTACCGGTGAGTTCCCGAGCGCGCGTGAAACAGTGGCGGTTATGAAGGGCGAGAGCCGCAAGGAGACACACTATGGGCAGGTTCTTTGAGCCGCTGAAAAATTTCGAAATCCGAAAGATGCCGGAGCGGAAACCGTCCTTCTGGAAACTGGCCGGCCCGGGCGCAATTCTGGTGGGTCTTTCCATCGGCGCGGGTGAGATCGTAATCTGGCCGCGCATCGTGGCCGAATACGGAGCCAGTATGGTGTGGGCGGCCTGCCTGGGCATATTTCTCCAACTCTGGATCAACTTTGAAGTGGGACGCTGGACGGTCGCCACCGGTGAAACGGTATATACGGGATACAGCCGGGTGTGGCGCGGATTTGCGCCTATATTCATTCTGCTGACGATCTTCAGCTGGATCGCACCGGGGTGGGGGCGGGCATCCGGACTGGCCTTGAAGGCGCTTCTGGCGGGGCCGCATGGATGGGGTTCGGATACGTTCTGGACGATCATCACCTTCGCGGGTGTGGCTCTGATTCTTTTCGGTCCGAAGATGATCTACCAGTCCGTCGAACGGAGTATCGAACTTCTCGTCGTGGTGGTAACCGTCGGCCTGATCGCGGTCGCGTACGCGGTCGGATCGGCAGAGACGTGGGCATCGCTGGGAAGAGGTATTGCCAATATCGGTTACATCGATCCGGGAATGAGTGTAAAGTCGATGTTTATCGCGCTTGTATTCGCGGGCGCCGGAGGTACGGCGAATCTATTCTATACGTTTTACCTGCGCGACAAGCATGTCGGTATGGGCGCGCATCTGCCCCAGATGCGGAATCCGCTTCGAGGTCGGACCGAGGCCATGCCCTCGACCGGATTCCGTTTTGAGGAGACAGAAGAGAACATCGGTCGTTTCAGAAGCTGGTTCGACTACGTGAAGAAGGATCAGGTGTTGTTTTTCTGGGCCCTGAATTCCGTAACCATTCTGCTCTTCATCTTTGGCGCGCTTGCTGTATTGCATCCCAATGGAATCGTACCTGCGAGGGGCACGCTGATCTGGGACGAAGCAGCGGTTCTGGCAACGGTCTGGGGGGAGACGGGCAGGTATGTCTTCCTGATTGTGGGGCTGGCCACACTCTTCAGTACTCAACTCGCTCTTGTCGACGGGGTGTCGCGATCGATCGCCGACATCATTTACACCAATTTCAAAATGGCGCGAAGGCGGGACTTGAGCTGGTGGTATCTTGTCGTTGCGGCGACATGGATTGTAGCCGGTTGCGTGATCACTTACGTGATGGAAGCCCGGGGCGTGAGCGAATTGGGATTTCTGTTCAACGCGGCATATATCGGCGGATTCGCAATGGCGCTTTACACGCCCCTGACGCTCTATATCAATCATCGTCATCTGCCCGCGGCCGCACGTCCCGGATGGCTATGCACGGGTATGATGTCGATTGCTTCGCTGGTATATATCGCCTTTGCCGTGGCGTGTGTGATCTGGGAGCTCGGGCGGTTCTGAGTTATATCGCTTGAGAGAGCGTACATCATGTCCTTTGACGGCGAATTCTTCCACGTGGCGCTGACCGCCGATTTTTACGATTCCGAGGGGTTGTGCAAGTTCAAGGATATGGGACTGGCGGCATTCGACAACCATGCCCACATCAAAACCTCGGTATTCGATGAGCATCGGGCGGAGATCGGCGTTGACCAGGTAGCGGACGTGCAGGGTGTCCTGGTACTGACGCCCGCGGTGACCGCCGAGACCGTGTCCGCCTCGGAGGATCTGCTTGCCATCGGGCGCTTCGGTGTGGGGTACGACTCCGTGGACGTCGGAGCCTGCACCGAAGCCGACGTCGTCGTGCTCATTACGTCCGGCGCGGTCGACCGTTCCGTGGCCGAGGCTACCGTGGGATGGATGATTGCGTTGACGCACCACATGCGCGTCAAGGACCGCCTGGTGCGTACCGGCGAATGGGATGCGCGAACCGGATATATGGGAAGTGAGCTGAGAGACCGGACGTTCGGGGCCGTGGGGCTGGGAGGAATCGCGCGGGAGACGGTACGGCTGCTGGGTACGTTCGGAATGAATCCGCCCCTGGCATTCGACCCTTACGTGGATCCGGGCGAGGCGGGAAGACTGGGGGTGGCTCTGGTGTCGCTTCAGGAGTTGATGGCGGCGTCGGACTTCGTGTCCGTCCACTGTCCGCTGACACGGGAGACGGAGGGGCTGATCGGCAGGCGGGAACTGTCCGCGATGAAACGCGGCGCTTATCTGATCAATACCGCGAGGGGCGGCATCGTGGATGAGGATGCGCTGTACGACGCCCTGGAGTCCGGCGGAATCGGCGGCGCCGCGCTGGATTGTTTCGAGGTGGAGCCGGTTGTGGAACCGCAACGGTTCGGCAAATTCGACAACGTCCTGCTGGCGCCGCATTCGGTGGCCTGGACGGATGAGCTGTTCCGTGACATCGGACGGGCGGCCTGCCGGAGCATGGTGGATCTGTCACTCGGGACGCTCCCCAGGGGCGTGGTCAATCCGGAGGTATTCGACCGCCGGGGATTTCAGGAGAAGTGGGCGCGGCTCCGACGTCGAGGAGACCACGGCGCGTCAGGAAACCGCACGGCTTGAAGAGGGGGCGTTCGAGCCGAAAGCAGGTGTCGGAAAAGGGGGGGTATCCGTGGCTGAAGTGATCAGGATTCATCCGGAAAACAGAAAGGTCTTCGACTATCGCGGCAGGCCGCTGGTGCTGTTATGTGCGACCGAGCATTATGGTGCGGTGATCAACCGGCCGTTCCGGTTCGAACGGTATCTGAAGGACGCGGCTGAGCGCGGGCAGACGCTGACACGTTTGTTCACGCTGTTCAGAGAGTTGCAGACGCCCGTAAACCCGTACTCGACCTGCAAGCCCGAATCACCCGACTATATCGCGCCGTTCGAACGGACGGGGCCTGGAAACGCGCTGGACGGACAGCCGCGGTTCGATCTTTCCCGCTGGAATGCCGAGTACTTCGATCGGTTGCATGCATTTCTGTCTCTTGCGGAGTCGTATGGCATCATCGTGGAGGTGGTACTCTTCAGCAATACCTACAAGGACGAGGTCTGGGCGCTCAATCCGCTGAATCCCGCCAACAACATAACAATGGAAACCCCGGATCAGCCGGTACCCTGGCAGGAGTATATGACGTGCCGCCGGACGGAGCTGCTGGAGTGGCAGCGCGCGCACGTGCGGCGCATCGTGGAGGAAACCAACCGGTACGGGAACCTCATTTACGAAATCTGCAACGAACCGTGTCATTTCCCCGTTACAGATGGCATGCCCGGATCCGAGGAGGTGAACGGCTGGCAGGCGCAGTTCATTGCGCAGATCCGCGAGATTGAGAGCGGGATGCCGAACCGGCACCTGATCGCCGGTCAGGAAGCGATGACGATCAGACCGTTCGATCAGCCCTCCGACGGATCGTTCGAGACAATGGATTTCGACGTCGTAAATATCCATCCGCTTCCGAATACCCTTTGCGATGGTCGAAGTTATGATCTCGGGGACTTCATGTCCAAGCAGCTCAAGTTGAGGCCGTTGCGTGACTTTACCCTCGCCGCATACAGACGCCCGAAACCGCTGAATCACGACGAGGACAATATCGCAACGCAGTACAAGGAAGTGGAAGGATGGACGGTGCACCGCAAGCGGGCCTGGACAGCGCTGTTTTCCGGGGCGCATTACGATATGATCGACTTCTCCATCCTGCCGTACCTCGAAACGGGAACGCCCGACTCCCAAAGCGGGATTCGACGGTGGATGGGCAATTTGTCCGGGTTTATCCATTCCGTCGATCTCGCCAGGGCGCGCCCGGTCATGCCCGGTTGGCTTCGTGAACGCCCCGACCATACCCTGGAATCGGTGTTCGCGGTCTCGGGCGAAGACTATTGCATCTATCTGGCCGACGCCCGCGAGCGGGAGGAGGCAGGGTGCGGCGATCCGATCCAGGGCGGGCTTTGTTTCGATCTGCCGCCGGGAGCGTTCGAGATGTCCTGTTTCTCTCCCGCGGACGGCGTTTATTCTCCTCGTACTCCTCTTGGCGGCGGCGAATCGCGCCGGGTGTTTCTGCCGCCGTTTCGGCACGACGTTGTCATACGCGTCACTAAAGTGGAGTAACGCAATGATGCGAATGGAGGGCCAGGTTGCCTGGGTGAGCGGCGGCGCTTCCGGAATGGGAGAGGCCACGGCCGAACTGTTCGCTGCAGAGGGCGCCCGCGTGGCCGTTGTCGACGTCCAGGAGGAACGCGGTCTCCAGGTGGTGAACCGCATTGCGGAACAGGGCGGAGACGCGGTCTTTCTGGCCTGTGACGTGGCAGAGGAAGGACAGGTGCGGGCTTCGATCGAAACGACCGTGGCGCGTTTCGGGAAGCTCCAGGCCGTTGTCAATTGCGCGGGAATCGTACACGTGGGGCGCCTCCATGAATATGCGGAGAAGGATTGGGACCGGCTGATGGGGGTAAATCTCAAGTCGATTTACTTTTCGCTCAAGTACGCCATCCCTCACTTCAGGGAGCATCGGCGAAGTTATATGGTGAATATAGGATCGGTGGGAAGCCTTATCGGTCAGGCCGACACGCCCGCGTATACCACGTCCAAGCATGCGGTGCTGGGATTGAGCCGTTCGATCGCTCTGGACTACGCCAGGGACGGACTGCGCTGCAACTGCATATGCCCTGGCATAACGGACACACCCATGCTGCGGTACCATCTGAGTACGACCCCGGATCCGGCAGCCACGCTGGCGCAGCGCCTGCAGCGCGTCCCGACCGGAGCCGTCATCCGGTCCGTGGATGTCGCACGGGCAGCGGTTTACTTCTGCTCCGAGGCGTCCGCGGGGATTACCGGCACGTCCCTGGTGATCGATGGCGGATATATCGCCGCGGCCGAGTGGGAGACGTCGGGGCCAACACGATTTGCGGAGGAGCCTTGAACACGAAATTGGCATGCTCGGACTTTACCTTTCCTCTGCTTTCTCACGAAGACGCGCTTAAACTGGTCTCGATGCTGGGTTTCGACGGCGTGGATATCGGACTCTTCGAAGAGAGGTCGCATCTGTGGCCTTCGCGTGAGTTTGAAGATGTGCCGCGCTCTGCCCGCGAATTGAAGAAAAAACTGGATGACGTCGGACTCGAGCCAGCCGATGTGTTTCTACAGATGGCGATGGATTTCGTGCCCTTTGCGATCAACCATCCGGAGCGGTCTCGGCGTCAAATGGCACGGGACTGGTACCTGAAGACGCTGGAATATGCCGCCGAGTGTGGGTGCGCGCACGTGACGACGCTGCCGGGTGTACATTACCCGGACGAGACGCGCGCCGACTCGTTCGGCCGTGCCGTGGATGAATTGAACTGGCGCGTGGCGCGGGCGGGGGAATGCGGCATCGTATTCGGTGTCGAGGCGCACGTCGGTTCCCTGGTTCCACGGCCGAAATCGACGGAGCGACTCGTGCAGGCGGTTCCCGGTCTGACGCTGACGCTCGATTACACGCACTTCACGAAAATCGGCCTGCCGGATTCGGACGTGGAACCGCTCGTGAAATATGCCAGTCACTTCCACGCGCGCGGTGCGCGGCGGGGCCGGTTACAGACGTCTTTCGATCAGAATGTCATCGATTACCGGCGGGTCGTCGAACTGATGGGGGCCAGTGGATATCGAGGATGGCTGGGCGTCGAATACATATGGATCGACTGGGAGCATTGCAACGAATGCGACACCGTATCGGAAACGGTTCGATTTCGCGATTTCTTCAGATCGATGAAATGAAACGCAGGGTGGATTTGGCGACCCGAACGGGGGTCAGGTTCGGCCCTATTGACAAGCCCGGAATTCACGAGTATATTCGATTGAACACGATTTCGTCAAGGATCGTGCCATCGTCCATATCAGATTGTTTTTCTTTTATTTAAAGGAGACACATCATGGCACGTAGAGGTGTAAACAAGGTAATTCTGATTGGCAACGTGGGAGCGGATCCCGAACTGCGATATACACCCAGCGGAACCGCCGTCACGAATTTCAATATCGCCACCAATGAGAGCTGGTCCGACAGTTCCGGCGAACGCCAGGAGCGGACCGAATGGCATCGGATCGTGGTTTGGCGGCGGCTGGCGGAAATCTGCAATCAGTATCTGCGTAAGGGCAGCAGGGTCTACATCGAGGGGAGCCTGCAGACCCGCAGCTGGGAAACGCAGGACGGACAGAAGCGGTATACCACCGAGGTCGTCGCCAGGGATATGCAGATGCTCGACTCCAGGGAGGATTTCGATTCCGGAGGGGGGGCATCGCAGGGTTCCGGTCAACCGAATGAAGGAACGCGGGACGCGCGATCAGGTTCCCCTGAGAACGGAGCCGGAAAGGATACGGGGTCGGGCGGGTCGGGCCCGCCGCCCTTCGGCGCCGACGACGATCTCCCGTTCTGATTGGGGACGATTCCGACATCGGGAATCGTTCAGACTGATCCACGGTCACCGGGCTGCGAATTCGTCTTGCAGCCCGGTGTACTGTACGTAAATTGAAGACGTGTCGGCGGCCGGGCAGGCAATCGAATCCTCCCAGGCGCCTTTGTCCTTCGAGACAGAACCGAAATGCAGCTGGTGGCGGCATGTTGAGGTCGATAGCGTTTTTTTCAGGTGCGGCGCTCATGGCATTGGAAATCGTGGGAAGCCGGGTTCTTGCGCCGTATTTCGGAAGTTCCGTTTTCGTCTGGGGCAGCCTGATCGCGGTGGTCCTGGCCGCTCTGAGTCTGGGCGCGTACACGGGTGGCAGGCTGGCAGACCGTATGCCCACGGGACGGCCTCTTGCCGCGTTGCTGGGCATGGCCGGTCTGATGGCGTTCGTGATGCCGTGGGCGGCGGCGGCGGTCAATCGGGCGGTCTTCCTGATGAATCTGGGTCCCCGGGGCGGCCCCTTGCTGGCCTCGGTCGTAATATTCGCGATTCCGGGTGTGGCGCTGGGAGCCGTCACGCCCTTTGTCGTCCGGATGCTCGTGGACAGGGTGGACAGGGTCGGTGGCGTTGCGGGGACGGTATCCGCATTGTCCGCCGCCGGCAGCATTGTGGGGACGCTTGGAACGGCCTTCTATCTGATACCCGCGATGGGTGTAATGCATATTCTGCACCTCATCGGTGCGGTGCTGCTGGCATTGGCGGCGATGGCTCTGTGGGGAACGAGAAAGGGCGCGGAACCGTCGGGGAACACGTCGCGATTCGACGCGAGGCGGACGAGGCCGGGAGACGGATGAGGATCGTCACTACATCGCGGAAACCTTTGGCTGCTCTATTGCGTGCAGGATTCGCTGCCGGCGACACCCGATCCTGTCTGATTTCGAAGGGGCTTGCCGGCACGCTGTTCTCCTTCAACCCGCCGTTCTTGTTTCTTCTGGTTTCTGTTCTCACGGCATGCAACATCCGGCCTGAGATACCGAAGCAGGAAAGACTGGTCTACATCCACGACTCCCTGTACAATCACATCGTGGTTTCCGAAGACGGCGAAGCACGGTACCTCCGGTTTGGTTACGGCGCAAAACAGAGCGCGATGACGCTGGGAAATCCCACGGTGCTGCGCGTGCCGTACACCGCTTACCTTGCGTTGGGGATGGTATTCACAAATCCGGAGCGTGCGCTGATGATCGGACTTGCGGGGGGATCGGTCGCCCGATTCATACGGTCCGCCCGCCCGGACGTTACGCTCGACGTGGTCGAACTCGACCCCGAGGTTGTTCGCGTGGCAGAGCGGTACTTTGGCGTCGAGGCGGACGGCGGCATGAGGATTCAGGCGGAAGACGGCCGGATGTTCGTCAAACGAACGACCGACCGGTACGACTGGGTTATCCTGGATGCGTTCCACGCGGATTCCATGCCGCACCATCTGGCAACCGCGGAGTTCTTCAATGAAGTAAGGGGAATACTCACGCCCCGCGGCGTTGTAACCATGAACGTGGCGCCCCTCGGGCCCGGCGTATTGTACCTTTCGATCATCCGCACATTGACGCGGGTGTTTCCTCAGGTGTACCTGTTTCAGGTGCCGGACCGGAGCAATATCGTGGCGGTGGCCACGCTGGATGGATCCCGGCTCGATGGCAACCAGATCGCAACAGCGATTCGTGAGCTGAAGACGAAAACCGGGGACGCGCTGGAATTGCTGATCCCGGCGCCCCCTTACGGACTGCAAAAGCCCCTGGTCGGGGGTGTTCCGGTGCTGACCGACGACTATGCGCCAGTGGACTGGCTGCGATTCCGGCTGGCGCCCGCGGCAGGGATCAGATAGACGTGGAATCGTGCGTTAACGCGGCACGAGGTTCGATACCTTAACCGGAAGGAGAAATTCGATGGCCGAGGTTTGGAGTCCCGAACCGGAGTTGCTGGAGTCGCTGGATTCGGCTGTACCGGGAATCCTTGCGTCTCAGAAGGAGAACGGGCAGTTCGGTACGGAGCCGTGGGTCTGCGGTGACCAGAACGTGATTCTTGCTCTCGCCGCGGCGTGGCGCCTCGAGGAGAGCAGATACCACGGCGACGATGAGGTCCTTGACTCGATCGTTCGTGGCGGGGACGCGCTGATCGACGCCCAGGATGAGCAGGGCAAGTGGACGTTCTTGAAAAAGGACTATTCGGAGTGGGGGCAGATTTTCATGCCGTGGACCTACAGCCGGTGGATTCGCGCGTACCAGCTGGTTCAGGAAGCAATGCGCGGCGACGCGCGTGCCAGATGGGACGAGGCCCTGCTGATGGGGTTCGACGGTATTTCCAGGACTTGCCTGGCGCACGTTCACAATATACCCGCGCACCACGCGATGGCGCTTTTCTGCGCGGGTACGGTCTTCGGACGGGAGGACTGGCGAACCCAGTCGCGAGCGTTTATGGCGAAAGTGGCGGACGCGCAGTCGCCGCAGGGATGGTGGCCGGAGCATAACGGACCGGTCGTAGCCTACAATTTCGTCTATTCGGATTCGCTGGGGATTTACTTCGGGATGTCGGGCGACGCGGCAGTGTTGCCAGCGCTCGAACGTGCGGCTTCGTACCATGCCAGCCTGACGTATCCCGATGGCAGCCCCGTTGAGACCGTCGATGGCCGCAACCCCTACCACGGCGGCGTGCACGAGGGCAGTCCCGGGTTCAGCCATACGGCCGCGGGCAGAGGGTACCTGGCGCAGCAGCACAGACTCCTGCTGGCCGAGGGTACAGGGTTCAATGCGGATTACGCGGCGAGCCTGCTGCTCTACGGCGGCAATGGGGAGGCAATCGAGACGGCTGCCGGGAAGGAACGGCATGTCTTCCGGATGGGGGACGAGGCGACCGCCGTGAGGAACGGCCCGTGGTTCATCTGTCTGTCGGCCTTCGTTGTGGATTTCCCCCAGAATCGTTGGGGCCAGGACAGACAGAACTTCGTAAGCGCGTTCCACGACGGGACGGGGCTGATCGTGGGCGGTGGCAACACAAAGCTGCAGCCGCTGTGGAGCTGCTTTACCGTTGGGGACAAGGCGCTTCTCTCGCATACGCCAGGGGACGAAGACCCGGACTTCGAAGTACCCGAGGGATTGATCCACGTGCCGGACGAGATTTCGTACGACTCAGGCGACGACGGCGGCCGGCTGCAGATGCGCTACGGCGAGGAGTGCTGCAGCGTGGACGCGAAGATTGAGTCTGAAACCGAATTGACGCTCGTGTACGCAGCGACGGGGAATTCAGGTCTGCCGGTGGACGGACACGTGACGCTGATGCCGCACCTGGACCAGGAGGTGCGTTTTGCATCCGGCAAGACCGCGGTGATGGGCGAAGCGGAGGCGGAGTGGTCCGGCGAGGCGTGGATCGAACACGACGGCTGGCGCCTGTACCTGCCGCCCGGAAGCCGCGTGGTCTGGCCTGCGTTGCCGCATAACCCCTACCGGAAGGCGGGTGACTCGACCATCGAAGAAGCCCGACTGGTCGTGGTTTTGCCGTTCTCGGCCGACGTGAGCCGGCATGAGTTGAAATTGGCGGTCGTTTAAAGGCCGTAGCCCGGACAGACTTATTCAACGGGCTGTCAGGTACGACCCAAGCACGTTTCGAGTGGTAATCGCGAATGATCTGCACAGCTGAATGCGGGTGGTTCGAGGTATGCGTGGACCTGCCCTGCCACGCGTCGGAAACGGTGTCCGAGCTGCTGTTCGGCCTTGGAAGCTGCGGTCTGCAGGTGCAGATTGGTTCCGCTCCCGGAAAGACGGGCCTCTCGGCGTACTTTCCCGCTGAAAGAGACAGCGGCCGCGTGGTATCCGGCCTTTGGAGCGGGCTTCAGGCGCTGAAAGGTGATTTGAGAAACGTACGCGTGGAAGTGGCTGAGGTCGCGTCGGAGGACTGGGCCTCGTCCTGGAAGTCCCGTTTCAAGCCCGTTTACCCGGTTCCCTCCATCGTGGTTTGTCCACCCTGGGAATGGGTCGACGATCCTGAGGGCGGTTTCAGTCTGGTTATCGAGCCGAAGACGGCTTTCGGAACCGGTCAGCACGAGACGACCCGGTTGGCCCTGAAGATGATGCATGAAGTCGTAAAACCGGGCGACGTCGTGCTGGATGTGGGCACCGGCTCCGGTATCCTGAGCCTCGCCGCGGCCAGGCTCGGGGCGGCGCGGGTGACGGGTATCGATACCGATGCGCTGGCCGTTGAGAATGCCCGCGCGAATTTGCGCCTGAACAGAATTTCCGGCAACGTGGCGTTTTCCACGGGCACGCTGGAAGGCATTACGGGTGAATTCGACGTCGTGGTCGCCAATATCGACGCACCTGCACTCGTCCGGATGCTGCCTGCGCTCCCGTCGCGCCTGGCGACGCAAGGAAATATTATCCTCGGGGGGGTGCAGGTTCAGGAGCAGTCGGAACTTCTGAAGGCGGTACGCGCTGCCGGACTCCGTGTAATCGAGGTCGTCGACCAGGACGGGTGGTTGGGCATCCGGGCCGCCTGACAAATCGAGTCTGACGACCGCAAATCGAATTTCGCGCATCACCGGAACGCCCGCCGGGTTCCCTTATTCCTGGCCTTCGGTCAGTTTGAGCAGTTTTTCAGTCGACTTCAGTCCGTGACCGGTCAGTGGCGCAACGATGCACTCGTCTCTTTCCGTGGGGATCTTCCTGAAAGCCGCAACGGCGGTCGCGGAGGTGGGTTCGGCATACAGGCCCTGCTTGCATATATCCAGCAGGGCTCTTTCGATTTCAGCGTCCGTGACAGCGACAATCCGGCCGCCGGTCTCGTGAACGATGTCCAGGATCTGCGAAGCGCGCGTGGGTTCCACGATGGCGATTCCCTCGGCAATCGTACCGCTCGAGTCAACGGGGGCAAGATTTGCCGATTGATCCCGCCACATCCGGTAGAGCGGAGCGCAGCCCGCGGCCTGAACGGCGATTATCCGCGGAAGCCGGGCGATCAGCCCGTTTTCCAGAAGGTCCCGGAATCCGAGGAATGCGCCGATCAGCATTGTGCCGTGCCCCGTGGGTACGATTAACGTATCCGGTGCGCTGAAGTCGAGTTGCTCCCAGATCTCAAACGCGTACGTTTTGGTGCCCTGGAAGAAAAACGGATTCCAGACGTGGCTTGCGTAGAAGTGGCTTTCGGCCGCTTCCATGGCCGCACGGGCCGTGTCCTCCCTGGAGCCGGGAACGCGGATCAGTTTCGCGCCGTAGAGTCGGATTTGCGCAAGTTTTCCGGGAGAAGTGGACTCGGGCACGTAAATCTCGCATTCGATTCCGGCTCTTGCCGCATATGCGGCAACCGCTGCGCCCGCGTTGCCGGAAGAGTCCTCCACGACCCTTTCAACGCCCAGCTCGAGGGCGCGGCTGATCAGAACGGAGGCGCCGCGATCTTTGAAGGAACCCGTGGGAAAGAGGTTTTCCTGCTTGACGCTGAGCGGCTTACCGTCGAACTGCATCCGGACGATCGGCGTAAACCCCTCGTTGAACGAGACGATGTGGGTATCCGCCCCAATCGGTAACGCTTCCCGATATCGCCACATTCCAGGCGGCCGGCGCCCTATCGCGTCGACGTCGATGGCGCCCTGGAATCCGACATCCAGGGCCGCGCCGCAACCGCATCTCCAGAGGCGGGTGTCAGAGCGGTGTATGGTGTCGCACGCCTGGCAGGCGACCTGAAGCGTCATGACAGGGTTCTTCCTTTCAGCATGGCAGACGTGACGGCTATGGCCGCGCGGCGAGGGAGTAGCCGTCCCGTGAGATTCAGCATTCTGTTGGCGAAACCATGGATCACCGAGGGTTTCTTTCCAAGTTTCCTCAGCGCCAGTGCCACGACGGCATCGGGTGCGGCCTCTCTTAAGCCGCTGGCGTCCTTCATTTGCGCCACGCTTGTGAATTCGGTCCTGGTGAATCCCGGAGACAACGCGAGGGAGTCGATGCCTCTTTTTCTGTATTCCTCCCAGAGGGATTCTCCCATCAGCAGATTGAAGGCTTTGGTTGCGCCGTAGACCCCGAGGTACGGGGTCGCCTGGTACGCGGCGGTGGACGCCAGAAAGATAAGCCCGCCGCGACCACGCTCGAGCATGAGCGGCAGGTAGTGGTTGGTGAGCAGAACCGGCACGACACAGTTCAATAAGGTCATGTTTACCATGCGGTCCGGGTCCAGATCCGCGTATGCCCCGGAGAGGCCGAATCCGGCGTTGTTTACGAGTAACCCGATTTCCACGTCGCTCGTCCGATCCCCGACGTGGCAGCAGGCATCAGGACCCGTCAGGTCCGCGGGAACGATGCGCGTCTTTACGCCATGGTTCCGCCGGACATCGTCGGCAAGCGCCTCCATCTCTTGCTCGCGGCGGGCTACAAGGACCACGTTCAGGCCTCTGGCCGCCAGTTGCCTTACAAATTCCGCTCCCAGGCCGGATGACGCGCCCGTAACCAGGGCCCACGGGCCATATTTCTCGTGCCATTGCATGCAGGAGGCGCCTCAGTGAACCGCGGAACCCGCTGGGAGTTTTCAAACAGCTTCTAAGGGTCCGCAGACAGCAGTTTGGATTTTTCTAGTCTTCCAGCGCGGATTCGGCCAGTGCGTCAGTATCGTCAACCATCTTTTTCCAGGCGCAATCGGAATAATCGGGGCCGAAGTCAAAGGGCGGGGTTTCGATGCACATTGTGCGTTTATAGCCGATTTGCGCCGCATGCCGAAAGAACATGCGCCAGTCTACCCGCCCGTGGCCGGGGGCGAGGTGAGAATCGCGGTCGCCCGCGTTGTCGGCGAGATGAAATGCGACCATCCGCGGACCCATGACTTCAAAAAACCTGTGCGCGTCCTCTCGTGCGGCCACCAGGGCGTGACCCGTATCGAGGCAGAAGCCCAGGTTGGGATGGGCGAAGTCACGGACGATCCGCTCGAAATGCCCGGGTCGGGATGTAAACCGGCCGCCGCCGGACGGAAGCATATTTTCGAGAGCGATCGTGAAGTCAAGGCCTTCCGCTTCCCGCAAGAGGGCGTCCAGGCTCTTTCCGATCTGGATGAAATAGGTTTCGAGTCCCTCCACATTGGCGTCTGTCCGGTTGGTGGTCGGATGCTGGATGCCAACCGTTGCCCCGATCAGCGATGCTCTGCCCATCCACAGGCGCATCTTGTCCACGGCCTGCCGGCGTGTGGTTTCATAGAAGGAAGCGATGTCGTCGTCTGGGGAAAAGGGCAGGTGAAACGTCTCGATACACAGCCCCGCCGATCGATAGCTGCCGCCAATTGCCTGAAGTTCGGCTTCGGTCTTGCCCTCGAACAGCGGGGTTGCGCCTTCGATGCCTGCCAGACCGGCGAAGCGACAGGTATCGATGATTTCATCGTGGGACTTTTCGCCGAGCCCGTAGCCCGTCGTGGTCCACGTCCAGCCTTTCTGCATGGTGTTTTCCTTCCTCAATGCGTGAATCCGGCCAGGTTGGACAGATTCCGAAGGGTGTGTGACACCGGGATTCTTCCGGCCGCCTCAACTGGGCCGCACGCGTTCAGTCCACCTTCTGAAGAGACCGCTTGCGTTCCCAGCGATCGTACCAGTCCAGCAACCGGGGTGTTGGCGCGAAATCGTGGATCGTTACCCGTCTGCGTCCGGGCAGGTAGTTGCCGAGATGCCAGCCATTGGGATGGTAGAGCGCGAAATCCCCCGCGTCCATATACAGTCGCTCCGACCGCGGCATCGCCTGCGTATACTCCAGGCACGCGCGCTCCCTCGTTTCGCAAGACTCGTCTTCAGGCGGCAGCGGAGCCCCGGCGGCGTCGATTTCATCCGGCAGATCTTCTCTCAGATGACTGCCGGGCACATACCATGTACAGTTGTCCTCGTATAGAGGGCAGTTGACCTGGTTGAACCAGTGCGGGTCGCGGTTTACCCGGCGAAACTCATCCAGGTCGGGTACATTGGATGTTTCCCGAATGTCCCGGTGCCACGCCGTACACCACGGTTTGTCCCGCGGCTCCAGTAGCAGTCCCATACGTTTGAGTCCGCTATTGGCAATTTTGTGTTCGGGCGTCAGCACCTTGCCGATTGCGTCTACCAGCGGGGGAAGTTCCGCATAGTCCCGGAAGGGTCCGATATCGATGTCGTAGTCGACGATGGGCTGGAGGCGCTGTGCCTGAGGACCACGCTTTTCGCGGGCATAGTGATGCGCCATCGCCGTGGCGCGGCGAAGGTCTCGAATGAGCCCCGGCGGAAGGATCTGCCGGAAAATCACGCAACCCCGGGTGCGGTATTCGTGGATCATAGAATCACAGAATCTGAATCCCAATTGCGCCTCCATCGGTTCGCGTGGTCGATTTCCTTCCTCAGACCTTCTTCACGATATCGCCCACCCGAACGGTGCCGGGTTGAACCACTCGCGCGTTGAGACCGCGAAGTCGAAGCCGCCTCCCGAGTTTCGAGTTGACGAATTTCATGGCATCCGCGCCAAAACGGGATACGAATTTCCCGCAACCCGTATGGGGATGCTCGGATACCCGGATCAGGGCGGTGCCAAGGGACAATCGGGTACCGGCCGGCAGGTTTTCTTCGCTCAGATCCAGGTCCAGGTACAACTGGTCACCCGCGAGTTGCCAGCGGCTGTCTTCCTGAGCGACGAGCGCGGCGCACCGGGCGTTCATCACGGTGAGCTGTGTGTAGGGATCGGCCGATCCGTCCGGGGTTCGTGAACTGCCGCGGGACTTCCAGTTGTCGCCCACGAGGCCTTCCGACGGGTGAAGTTCGCCCTCGGCGAGCACTTCGCGCTGCTCGACTTCCGGTCGACGCACGATCATCTTCAGGACGCCTTCGTCCTCCGGTGAGTTCCCGACGTCGTCCAGACCCTGTTCGAGTTCCTTCATTGTCAGATGTCTTACGCCATCCATATTCACCCTCCGTTTTGACGGTTGTCTTGTGTTGGGAATTGCATCCTGTTGCGGGAATGGCACGGATACCGCGGGCGCCACGGGCCCCGGATGCGAAATCATGTCGGGGCCGAAGGCCAGTCAAAACCGTAGCCGACTCCTCTAACCGTGGAAATCGCGCCGTTGAAGCCGGCCAGTTTCGTTCTAAGCCTCGCAACGTGTACGTCGACGGTACGCATGCCGCCGTGATAGTCGTACCCCCAGATGCGGTCGAGCAGATCCGAACGGGTAAAGACGCGACCCCGGTGGACGACCAGATACTTCAGCAGTTCGTACTCTTTCAGCGTGAGGTCGACGAGGACGTCGTTGACGCGAACTTCGTAGCGCACCAGATTGATGGCAAGTTCGTCCAGCCGGATAACGTCCCTTCGTTCCGCGCGTCCGAGGATCAGTCGCAGGCGAGATTCCAGCTGCCCGAGGGAGTACGGTTGCGTGATGAAATCCGTGAATCCGGCTGAGAAGTCGATATCTGCGACGCGGGCCTCGTCGGTGATCAGCAGCACCGGCGTGTTACGGGAAGCGGGAGGCCGCAGCAGGCGCTGAACACGGTTGGGCAGGTGGCCGGGGAACGTGTCGTCCACGACGAGGAGATCGGTCGGATTGCCCGGCAGGCTGCCGGTATCGGGCAATGCGACGCGATCCTGGTTCCAGGCCAGCCGTGAAACGGAATGACCGATCGACTCCAGGTCTGACTTCAGGCGTATGCCTTCTGTTTCGCTGGCAAGAAGCAGGATGCGGGACATAGATTGGGCGCGGCGTCTTGCCGCGGATATGCGGCGGAACTCGCTCCCGACGCCGATTTGTCAGGTCTGACTCGTCCGGCCGGAACAGTGGCTTGCAACCGGAAGGCGGAAATTACAGCGTGCCGTTCAATTCTGTCAAGGGATATCTAAGTGCGGCGAAACCCCGGTATCACCGGCCTTTCGGGACCAAATGCCGGTAGGTCGGGCATTGTTGCGGTTTGCCGGATGCCATATACAAACCGAAAGAAGGCCGAAACGCACAGCAGGCTCGGCCCTCTCACGGGTACAAATATAGCAAAATACAGATACGAAGTCAATAAATTTAAATCCTTTAAAAACATAATATTATATTGACTTTATCGTTGCCGTTTCGTATTTTTTCTCTTTGAATGGCTCGTTCTTCATACTGACCCTCCTGTTCCAGCGGCAGATGGAGTGGCCTTTCCGTGTTCACGGGGAGGATTCAATGGATCAGAAACCGGACAGTCACAGGCGGGAGAACTGTGCGGTCTGTGGTGCGAAGATTCCCACGGAACGCAGGACTGAAATGCCCACTGTGTCGACGTGCCTGCAGTGTCAACAGCGACGGGAATCGCGGGAAGGGCCGGACGATGATCGTGACGAAGCTCGAAGCGGCGCAACTGGCACGCCTGAACCCGCCGCGCGCGATTCGGTGGAGGTACGGGGAAATCTGGTGTTGGCGGGGGACTGGTCAGGAAATCTGGTCGACCTGCTCGCACGCGAAAGGGAGGTGAGGCGGCTTCTGGAGACGGGTGACCCCCGGAGGGCTCGAACGCTGGTACAGGCGCTTCCCGTGGAGGAGCAGGCGGCACTGGTGGCGATGAGCGAAGCGGCGGAGGAGATGCTCTCAATGACCGGGGCAGACAGTTCCGGGGTTCCCGGCTACAGCCCGGAGGTTGTGGAACTGCTGCCGGCCGAGACGCTGGGAAGCCTGATTTCAATCAATCCCGATGAACGAGAGTTCAATACAGCACTGATCCGGGCGATGTCCCCCGATGTCCTGCGGAGCACGATGGCCGAGACGCTGGACCGGGTAGACAATCCCGGATTGCGCACGCAGGTGTCCTGGGAGTGGCTGCAGGCCCTTGCGACGCTGGGTGAATCCGACCGCCGGGCTGAGCTGTTGCGCGCCGTGGACCCCGCACATCTGGAAGACGCGCTGCTGGACCGGTTGGAACATCTGAAGTTGAATGAGGTCGTCGGATTTCCCGGCTTTCAGGTCTACCGGTTTCGGCTCTTTTCCACGGAGGGTCTCGGTGGGACCCGTCCCAGCGCGTTTGTCGACGATCCGGAGACCGGTATCGTGCTCGACGCGCTCTATGAAGCCGCGCCGACCGTGCTTTCAAACGCGATTCGCGGAGCGTGGGAGCGGTCCGCCGCCGAAGATGAAGAAGGCAACACAGGGTAAAAGACGGAGCCCAGGCAGGCAGACATTGTGGAGCAGTCGAATGAACCTTCCGACGGGCGTTGATCTCGATAGACTCAGGGTGGAATCGGAGGGATTCCTGGGACAGGCCATCGCCCTTGGGATCAGGTACGGGAAACTGTCCGAACATACCCCTGACGTCCTGATGGTCTATTTGCGTACCACGGGGATGAAATTCGGCCGGCGGTACCGGACCGGGATCGCCGTATCGCGGGATGTACTGGAGCAGGGGGTGGGCAAGACGCTGGTCAGCCTTGAACTGGGCCTGACAATTGTCTCGGAGCAGGATCTCAACCGGGGTGTGGACCTGCTTGCCGAAGGCGATTTCGAGAAAATCCGAAAAAGGGGCTGGGAGGAAGCATACGCGCGTCTGGAGGAGATGGGCCGCGTATGCCGCTCGATCCCAGGAAGGCCGGAGTCGTGTCTGTTGAGGGACTATGCCTCGCAGATCGATCGCTGGTCCCGCGTGGTCCCGGAGACCTGGATGGTTTCGGGAGCGGATGACGAAGACGCGGACCACGTGGATCCGCTGCGGGATTACGCCAGGTTTCGGGAACTGGACGCCCGTCTGAACTTCATCCGGCTTGTTCCATCGTCCACCTTGCATCACTTTGCCGAGGCCGTGAACGAGTGCGGTTTCAGCGATTTCGTTCGACATCTGATTCTGGCGCTGGCCCTGGACCTCGAGACGCTGGTCCCCGGCTCACGTGAGGTTTCAGTCTTCGAAACCGACTGTCTCGGCCGGGATGGCGTGGCGGCCTGGGCGCACGACAAGGTGACGACAAAAGCGAATGAGATGGCGCGCAAGGCGGTCGATGATTCACACCGGCGGATGCTGTTAATGCAGGATGTGGAAGACGAGATGGCCTGCCTGGCGGGACTCCCGGCGGATTCGCTTGCGGACGCATTCGTAACCGGTTCCTGATCCGGTTCGGATGGGAAAGTACATTGAAATCCCGCAAACGACTCAGGATACCGATTTTCCGAAATGCCTGACAAAGTCCAGGAAATCGGAGAAACCGATCTCTCCGTCCTGATTGAGATCAAACCTCGAATCGAAGTCGACCGCGCCATCGTAACGGCCGAAATGCTGCGCGAATAGAAGGAAATCGGCGAAATCCACCTGACCGCTGGCGTCGAAATCGACTCTGACGACCGCCTCCTGTTCCCATGTGCGCATTCTGCCCATGAACGCGAGAATCGCATTGGAGTCGACCAATTCGTCGCTTTCCAGTATCAGCACGTCCCTCCCGTCCTGCGATACGACAATCGATCCGGTATTGGTCGGATATTTGAATGTAAGCAACTCGCGATAGGCATCCGCAAAGTCGTCCGCGTCGTCTTCCGTATCCCAACTCGTGTAGAGCAGCAGCAACAGATCCCGACCGCCCCGCGACTGAAAGACCGCATACCGGTCGCCGTTCCATCCTTCCGCCGCGGATTCGCCACGGACATCCATATGAAAAATGGTGAATATGATCCGCCACGTTATTTCTCCGATCGTGTCCACGTCCAGCAACATCCAGTCGTCGAATAGACCCGCTTTCTCAAATGGGGGCCAGGTAAACCGGTCCGGTTCTTCCCGGTCAATCCACTTCCGTGGATGCAGGATCTGCTCGGTTGAAACGGGTGGCTCAACGTAGAGCCGATTGACAGCGCTCCATCCTTCCCTCTGAATCTCGTGGACGAAATTCATGCCGTACGTGTAGACGACGGCCTGCTGTAACAGCATGAAGTCTGGAAGTCGGTCGATTGTCTGAAATGCTTGCGGCGAACTGCCCTGCAATCGCGCAAGATCCTTCATCCCGTTCCGGACCGCCTCCGCGTCAAGCAGCAACTGATCGCGGATCATGCTGCGCAGTAGCCCGCGAACCGGCATCCGTCCGGTCCGGTTATACAGATACCAGATGGTCTCGACGTACGTCGCGTCGCCTTCCCCGACCGACTGTCGCGCGAGCTGTTCGTCGGCATTCAACGAATCGGCTCGCGCCGGCAGGTACCTGTTGAGGTCGAAGTGCTGGTCCTGCAGACCGTGGCAGAGTTCGTGGGCGAGAACCGCGTCCAGCAGTCCCGCGGGAAGGTTTTCTATAAGGACGTAGAATCTGTCTGTATTCGGATCGTAATATGCCAACGCGCCAGCTTGAAGGAAGGTGATTACCAGAGAGCGATCAAGGACGGACTCTCCGCTGTACAGTCCCAGCTTTCGAATCACCGGATCGTAATGCGCCCACTCCGCGGCAGAATATTGCTGATCCATCTGGCGTTCCACGTACGCCCGGAATTCCGATGGACTCTGCACCGCGACGTCGATGGACCACTTGAACGACAGTTCGCGGACCTGTGAGATCTCGTCCTCGATCTGCAGGGCTCTGCGCCTGAGCTGAGCCAGGTCCTGGGCCCCTGCGGGGCCTTCCGTAAGGGTGACTGCGAATGAAACGAACGCCGCCAGAAATCGAAGAATTCTCATGCGGACAGGACTCTCAGGTCCCGGACTCTTTCTCGGCGGCGCGGTGGCGGGATTCCCGTCCCTGCTCGGGGGTGGGATCTTTGACGAGGCCGTAGGACTCGCGCCCTTCGTGCCCTTCCGGCAGGTATTCGGTGACCGGAAGACCTTCGGGTGTGACAAAAAGCAGGCAATGGCAATATTTGTAGATCTTCATCTCGTCGCACGCGCAGATCCATTCCCTGCTGCGTTCGAGTTCCGCTTTCTTGTCGGGATAGAAGTTGCAGGGACACAATGGGCGACCGAGCTCGTCGACGTGGGCCGCCAGGCCGTTGACAACGGCTTCCGTGATGCCCCGGTCGGGATGACCGGTCGTACCGGTTTTCTCGCAATATTTCTCGAAGTAGACCCACATACGCTTCAGGCTTTTTTCCGACGGCTTGTCCATTGGCGGTCTCCGGGGTATTGGGGGTTGTGTTTATGATGGTAAAAGGAAAGCCTAACGGAGACCGTTAAGGTAGTCGATGGACTTCCTGAGTTCAGCTTTCGGGTCGTTTCCCGGCGGGATGGCGCATTCAAAGCCGCTGAAGTACTCGTAACCGATATCGTCCAGAGCCTGCAGGGCGGGCGTGAAGTCGGTATGACCGTAGCCCGGGAGGACCCGGTTGCTGTCGGCCAGATGCACGTTCGTGATCCGTTCTCCGCATTTGCGGATCGCATCTGCCATATCGGACTCTTCAATGCTCATGTGAAAGAAGTCCGCCATAAGAGTGACTCCCGGACTGTCGACCGCATTGCAGATATCAAGCCCGTCCGCGAGCGTACACGGCCACCACTGTTCGTACCGGTTGAGCGGTTCGATGATGACGCTGCATCCGCAGGCTTCGGCGTGCGGACCGATATCGAGCTTCAGGATTTCGGTGAGCAGCCTCGATTCCAGGTGCGCGGTGGTCGCAAGAGGAGACAGGTCCGGAATACGGTGGCCCTGTTGCAGTTTAATGGCGATCAACGGAGGGAATATGACCCCGACGCCGCCCAGGTCGCCGCAAAGTGAGAGCGCGTCCTTGAGGTCTTGCGCCGCCCTCCTGCGTTCCTCGTGTCTGGCATCCAGGAGACCCATCGATCCCCGTATTGAAAATATATTGGGGGTGACGCCGGTTTCAGCGGACGCCTTGCGGATCTCGCCGGCGTGTGCAACTGAACTGCTGGCGGTGATTTCGATGCCTTCGATGCCGATTTCCTCGAGGTTGCGGAATTTTTCCAGGATGGTGTTTCCGGGCGCCATATTTTCGCGTATGGAGTATTTCAGCGGCATATCGGGATTCCTGTCTGCGGGTGGAAAGCCCGCCGATCGACGTTCGCCCGCGGGTATCAGATCATTGTTGTTGATCGCATGGACGCGCACCGCGCAATATAGGTTCCATCATGTGGCGTGTCAAGTTGAGCACCGGCCGTTAGTGCGGGTCGGAACGACACGGCCGCGACGCGGGACTGGAGGCCGCCGACGCATTATTCTGAGATCGAGAGTGTCAATCTGGCGCTTAGAATCCTTTCGAGCCGGAACGGCCGCTCGCCCTTGCGGAGTCTGCAGAAGCCATAAAGCACGCCATGATCCACAAGAATCGGCTTAATTGAACGGCATGATTTCCTGGCGCTGCGTTCGGCGATGTAGTTGATCTCGAGGCAGAGACGATGGTCAATGGCGTATTCAATAAGCCGGCTGATTTCAACCTCACCGGCGGCCGGGTTGGCGCCCTTGTACTGCGAGAGCGCCTGGATGTCGTCGCGCGACGGCCCGTCTCTGAACAGCGATTCAAAAGACTGGCAATAGTCGTTCAAGGCGCCTTGAATCTCGCTATCCGGGATGCTCCCGAGGCTCCTGCGGATCCGTTTCAGCAATCGTTTCAGGGCCTCCGGCAGCGGAACCGAACGAGCGGCGAAAGACTGAACGGCGTTTTCGAGGAATCCTGCCAGCTGCAGCAGCTCCGAACGATTCAGCGTAATCGTGTGCTGTTCATCGTCTGCCGTTCTACCGGCGACGTTCGGCATATAGCCTCGCCGGTTCAGGGCATCAACAAGTTCCTCGATGCGCGTCGACGGGTTGAGTGCGGCCGTCGTCGGGGAAAGCCGAACGCCAAGATGGGATGCGACGTTCTTTTGTACGAGGAGCTCGTCCAGCAGTTCCGGTCGTTCGCTGACCAGATAGCCCGCCGCCGGCGCGATTTCAATTTCGCCGTGCTTGCTTTCACACTCCTGGATCAGGGCCTCCACCATCTCAGGTAATCCGGTGGCACTGTGGGTCCGCAGAAACGACCGGAGCGAAGCGCCGTCCCATCCCCTGCTCATTGCCTGGTGGACAGTCTGGGGTGAAACCCTGAATCTTGCCAGTACGTCGACCTCCTTGAGTTCCGCGATGGAAAAAAGCTGCATGTACAGAGCAGAGGACAGGTCCGGCGGCGAGAGGATTTCCAGGTTCGGCTGCAGGATGAACCGTCCGTTGCTCCGGGACTCCGTTTCCCCGGTGGAATTTGTACTCACGGGTTCGCGTCCGTCGAGGAGGGCCGCGCCAGGTACGGTAAGTTTGAAGACGCCGCGGTGGTCCGACGCGAGGGGTTCGCCAAAAGCATCGGGGTTCCCCAGGACGACCAGCCCCATCCACGTCAGCGCGGAAACGAGGATGCGTCGGAGCAGCTCGTCGCCGCCCCCGCCGACCGGGTCCCGTGAAGCCGGTGGACGACCGTCGAGGCGGGCGAAGGATTCGGACTTGCGGGACAGCAGCGCGTAAAAACGCGGATAGGATATCCAGCTGTCCTCGGGACAGCCGGAAAGACAGTCCAACAGGTCGCGGCGAAGCGCCCTGAGCGTTTCGGTCCTGTTGCGTACCCGCGTGCCGGAGCGTTCCGTGGTCCACTCATTCCAGCGGTCGGTCTCTCGCCAGACTGTAAACAGCGCGTTCCTGACGTCGAACGCACTTGAGAGCCGGTCGGCCGCGTCACCGGCGAGACGCCACGCACCGGCATCGCGCTGGATGAATCCGGCCGTTTCTGCAAACAGGAGCAGGAATTCGGAATAACCCGGATCTATATGGCCCCTGTAGTATTTGCTCACGTCCCGGAGGCGCGTCCTGGAAACGCCGCCGTGTTTCAGTACACGCGGCCTTCGCTGCTCGACAAAGCCCAGAAGGGTACACAGATTGGGTACCAGGAAGGACGTCTGCTCCCGGGTCAGCGAGGGGACCGGCCCGGCGCTCACCACGGTTTCCTCGAACGTGTCCTCGATCCGGTCGCCCAGTGCCCGAATTGCGGGTTTCAGGTCGGAGGCCAGATGCAGGTGCGTATCGGCCAGAAGTCGATCTGTCGAATGGAAAAACAGGGGTGTCTTCCAGACCATCTCGTCGAGACCGCGAAGCCCGTCCTCACCCATGGCACTCACGACTTCGTGCTGTGTGATGGCATCGTTAGCCAGAGCAAGATCGAGAATGGCTTGCTTCGCTTCCGGCAGGTCGGCAATGTAGGCCTTCAAATGCTCAGGGTCCAGCAACCGGACGCGGATAGCGCGCGCAACAAATGCGCGTTGGGAATCATCGTTCTGACAGCCCACTTCTCTCGCGAATGCGCGAAGCAGCCCAATCGACCGAGACTGCATCAGGCGGCGGAGCCGTCCCTGATCCCGGTCCGGAAGGGGAATGGCCTTAAGGATCGGTTCCGGAATACCGACGAGACATTCGCCCGTCCCGAGAGTTTCGGCATCTTCAAAGACCAGACCGAGTTCGGAGACCGTGTCCTGTATGGTCTGGAAGCGATGGGTGAATCCCGCGCCCAACTCGTGTATGGCGTCTTCTTTGAGGAGCTCGCCGCCCTCTGCGGCGAGATTGACGACATACTCCCGATGTTGCGGCTGAAGCGCATTCAGTCGTTTAAGGACCAACGACGGGTTGGACAGGTGGCGACACAACATATCGATCTGTGCCGTCTTGTTTGCGCCGGTTTGGATCGGCAGGTCGGTTGCAGCGGCGATCCGGTGGAGCCGGTCGGTGGGCTGAAGGCTGAGTACGGCTCGCAACTTCATAAACCATCCCTGAGTTCAGCGTTTTGGTGTGCGGAATTGATCGCAAAAACGAAAAAACCGACTCCCCAGGTCGGTAATGTCGTCCAAAGCAGTATAGAATAAACAACAGGTTGTGTCAAGCCGCAATACCTGCTTCCTGTCCGGTGAGAAAAAACGGGATTTCGAACGTTCAATCCGTATATTGCCGCCGTGTTTTCCGGCATCCGGAACGGGGTCCTGCGAATGTCCAAATTCACTACAGAGGTCCGATGAACCCGCTCTGCGCACAGCGTGCTGTTGCGAGAACAATATCGGCGTTGTTCAGCCCCCCGCTTGCGGCGGGCGGTATGTCGATCCTGCTGATTTCCCGGGTCACTGCGCCGCCGGTTCATCGCGTTGGGTGGCTGGGTATCGCTTTGCTGTTTGTGACCTGTCTGCCGATGCTGTATGTGGGTGTTCTTGTGGCGCGCAAGAAGGTGGATGGGTTCTATATCTCGGAACGGTCCAGCCGGCTGATGCCGCTCCTGGTGAGCTCCTCGAGCTGTTTGGCTGGATTTGTCCTTCTGCGGGCCACCGGCGCGCCGCCGCCTTTGAGCGCGTTCTTGCTCAGCTATGTCGTATTGGGGCTGGTGGCCGCCGCGACGAACGCGCGATGGAAGATCAGCCTGCACGGCGCGGGTGTGTGCGGCCCGCTCGCAATGCTCCATCATCTGCTCGGGCTTTCAACCGCATACTGGCTGCCCGTTCCACTCGCGGTTTCGTGGGCGCGCATGGCGCTTGGTGCGCACTCTTTCCCTCAGATCGCGGCGGGCTGCGGGATCGGATTTGTCGTCGTTTGGGTCGTAACAGCCATGTATTTGTCCCACTGAACTCGCTCAGTCGTGTTCAGACCCGGAAACAGACCGCCGAAATCATCGTGCATTTGACAAACTCAGCGCAAAGTCTGCCCCGTCTCAGGTCGACTATTCCAGATAGACTTCCGTATCCTGCCAGAATGTGATCCAGGCGAACCAGAACGCGCTGTGCCCCGGAATTTGCTGCAGTACGCTGTCTTTCAGGGGACCCGCAATCGCCCGGCCCTTCAAGTCCCAGGTGGAGCGCGTCTCCCGGTCCCGCATCATAAAGGGATATGTCTGAGAGGTCGACGGAACTCTGTCGAAGACCAGGGTCCGCTGCCCGTATTTACGATTGAAGGCGACAGCCATCTGTTCAGCGCCGAACCAGATCACCACGATGTCTCTATCCGAAAGCACGTCATTGATCACCGCCGCGTCGCCCAGGGCGGACGCGGGGTATGCCTTTGCCGTTTCTATAAACCGAACTCCGAAAGTCAGTTCCTTCGGCGAAAAAAGACCGGCGAGGGGGTTGTCCTCAAGACTTGGAAATATCTGGAACCGCGGCGCGGACTCAGGGTCCCGGTATGATCCATAAGGGTATATATTATAATAACTAGTATCGTACGCGCCCGGTGTGTTGATGCTGATAACGAACGTGTCAGGATGGATCTTCTTCCAGTATCGCCATGTGGTTTCGACGAAGGGCGGGGTATTCAGGACCCATCCGGCCCTGACGCCCGAGATGCCCGTATGAGTCATCTGGGGATAGCGAATCTGATCGTCATTCAAGTCGTACATGATCAGGTTGTTGTTGAAGAGTTCTCCGGATGCGCCGAACTTCAGCCGGTTGATCGCGCCGCGGCTCCACGCCGCGAATACGATGCCGCTGCCGGTGAGCGGCGAGAATGTGACCGCGATTGGCTGCCCGCCGATACGATCGTTGACGATCTGGTGGTACCAGGCCATCTTGTGGGGGTAGGCCTTGGAGACGCCGTTGAGCCGTACGCCGATGACCAGGTCTTCGTCTGACAAATATCGGGCTTCCGCGGAAGCAGCCGGAACAAACCTCGGGTCGATCAGGGCGCGCGTGGCGTCCTTTTGATCGGCCCGCTCGATCTTGTCGTGTGGAAATGTCAGCGGGTTGAGAAAATTCCGCCCGGTGAACCCACCCGATCCGACGCGGCTGGAGTCTGCACCGCTCCGCGCGTCGTCCTGGAGGACGGTCCTGAAGGTCCGGCCGCCTGAGCTTTCGGACTCATCGGTTGAATCGACAGGCGCCTCATTGCCGCACCCGCCGACGCACACGAGGAGCAGGGGGAGTCGAAGACCGAATGAAATTCGCGCTGTCAATGGCATCACGTCGGTCTGTCTCGTGGGAGGATATCGGAAGTTTTCGATCTGCCGCGCGGGCTGGCCGGCGATACTGTCGGATGCGGGATTCCCGTTTTCGGGGTGCAAATTACCCGGCCCCGTAGATGCGGGACCGGGCCAGGCTTATTTCGTTCTGCCAGGGCCTACCTGAAGAACATCGACACCCCGACCGTCGCAACGTGGCGGTTCAGGCGCCGGTCGTCGGTAAACAGCGCAATGTAAGTGTACCGGGTGGTCAGGGCCGTCCGGTTGGATATTGACCTCCTGAACCCGACGCCTCCGCCCATTTCACTTACACCTGCCCACCCCCAGTAGTCTTTGGCGGCGAACACCTCGAGGAACGGGGATGTGCGCCTGTCCAAACGCAGCGGAATGTTGAGCCTGTAGAAGCCCGACAGTGAGGAGCCGAATCCGTCTTCGGCTGACACCGGATATCCGGCCGTGGTCTGCACGGGCGGGACCGGCGTCGCGACGATTTCCGCTTGATCTCCAAAGCGATCGTACGCCCGGTTGCCCACCACGAAGGACCCGCCGATCTGGTGCAGCCGGCTCAATGCATAGCCTACCGACACACCGCCCCTATAGAACACTTCACCACCGTCGTTAATACCAGCCGACAGAATCGGAATGACCTCGAGGCGCCCCGCCCGAATGGGACTCAACGTTAGCCCCGATTCATCTTCGAGCTCCTCTCCGGGGAACATTTCGGCGCGAGCCGGCGTTCCCCACATCAGCAGGCCGGCAGTCAGAAAAACGATAGCGACTTTCATGGCACAGTCCTTTCGTCAAGAGGTGTACGTTTCCTGACCAGCGGACTTCCTTCCCGTGACGGCTACCGGGGTTGCACACGCCGTTGCCGTCGAACAGCTTCAGATACATCCCGGAACGGAAGCGCCCCTGACCAGCATGGCGTCGTTGTCTTCAACCGGTCCTGTATAGCGGCATCTCGCGCTGACGTAGTGCGTGGCATAGCCCCGTCGGCGCAGGTTGGACCTGTTCGGACGGCTGGAGTGCAGAATCAGCCCGTGGTGAAAGCTGCAACTGCCTGCCTTCAGCTCGATGGGCCGTTCTTCCGGCAGCCTGCCGTCCAGTGACATTTTTTCATAGTCCGCCCATCTCTCCCTGGGTATAATTCCGAACCGGTGGGTACCTGGCAGCATCCAGAGGCAGCCGTTTTCTCTGGTTGCGTCATTCAACGCCGCCCAGCAGGTGACCATGTCAGGCGGGTCGATGTGGAAGCCGAGCGGCATGTCCTGGTGGTACGGTTGCCGGGAACCAATTCTGGGCGGCTTCATGAACCACTGGTCCTGATAGAGCTTGATGTCGGGTCCGAGCAGGGACTCGATCACGTCCAGTACCTTCGGATTGCGCGCGTGGGACTCGAATACGTCGTCGCAGAACGCGAGATGACTCATCTTCCTCAGGGAGTCCGCATAGGTGTCAGCCGCCGCCTTGCCCGTGTTCACGTCCGGCTCCATCTGAAGCAGCTTCGTGGAAATGTGCGGGGCCTGGCCGCTGGCCACCCACTCGGCCCTTGCGAGAATCGCCTCGACTTCATCCGCGTCGAGCAGATCTTCAACAACCAGCACGCCTTCTTCCCGGAATCGAGTCACCTGCGCTTCGGACAGCTTCATTTCACACCTCGCTACCGAACCGTTCGTCTCGCGCCGAAGTCGAACTCTCTGGGAAACGCATTCCCCTGGTAGGAAAGGCCGACGACCGCCATCCAGCCGGCTGGATAGTTCCGGCCGTGGACCGAAATGTTCATTGCCGTTTCCAATGTAAACCCGCGGAACGGACCCAGGCTGATCACGGGTGAAATATAGGAAATTTTCTTGATGTCCGACTGGATTCTCGCGCCGAAGACGGTAGCGGCTTTGCCCCTGATACCGTGGATCTTTATGCCGACCAACACCGAACGGCGCAGCTGCATTCCGGCTTCCGCGAGGAAGATCCACTCGTCGCCTGGGTCGCGGTCGATCTCTGCGTTTCTGAGGCGAAGCCGATAGCCGAAATCGCCATTGACGTAGAAGGGCGCGGGCCAGAAGGAGCGGCCCATTTGAACGATGGCGTCGAAGTCCCACTGTCCTTCCCCGACCGGAATCAGGCCGTCTTCATTGACAAATTCGCCGGATGGCGCCTTGAAACCCAACGTTAACGTGCCGACGGCAGGCAGGTTCAACAGATTGACCTTGAGGAATCCGCGGAAGTCCCCGAATCCGGTCGCCCTTCGGGGTTCTCCAAAGCCGGTGAGGAGTGGCGTATCCTGGTACTCCTGCCGGAAGAAGGGAAGCTGCAGGCCGACGTCGATTCTGTCCGTCGCACCGTAGAACAGATCGAAAAACAGGGCGCGGGAACGGTACTTGCCGTTAAACCGGTACCTGGCGCGATTCCCGACGTTGTAGACCCTTGCGGGGTCCGGCCCTCTTCCCGATCCGGACGCGCCGACGTATTCTTCGTCGGTCGTCTGGCCCAGGACGGCAACCTTGCACCAGACGTGATTCCTGGGAAGCGTCCATGCGCCTGCGACGACGTTCCCTGGTATCTGGCAGGCAAGGGCCGCGAGCAGGGCGACCGCGGGGAACCTGAGGATCCCTTTCTTCACGTTACGCACCACGGGTCGGGATCTGCGCTCGAGAACTGCGCCATCGATATCAACGTTGCCGAAATCTCCAATAGCCCATCCAATCGGATATTGGGAGGGGTATTCCTCTCACCACGGTCAGGGCTCGTAGACCGCGGTGTCCTGCCAGAATGTCGCCCAGGCGAACCAGAATGCGTTGTGCGCGGGAATCTGATAGAGCTGGTTACCTCTGAGTTCGCCCGCCAGTGCCTGGCCCAGGAGGTTCCAGGTGGTCCCGGTCTCGAGGTCTCTCACCATAAAGTCAAACCGTCGATCTGTGGACGGCACGCTGTCGAAGGTCAGCGTCAGATTGCCCAGATCTCGACTGAAAGGCAGTGCCATCCCGGCTGAGGCGTCGTAAACGACGAGGACATTTTGATCTTCGATCCTGTCGTTGATTACGGCGCGCTCGTCTCCCATTTTCGAGAAGGGGTAGGCCTTGGCAACGTTCCCGAATCGAACGCCCAGCACGATCTCCTTCGGTGGGTAATCGAAAAGGATGGGATTGTCGTCCGGATCCGGAAACAGGGGAAACATGGGCGCTGACGCCGGTTCGCGGTAGCCCGAGTAGGGGTACGTCGAATAGCGCTCTGCGCGGTACATGCCCGTCGAACCCGAACCGACGACCAGCGTGCCAGGATAGAGTCTCTTCCAGTTGCCCCAGGTGGTTTCCACCACCGGCATCAACGTGAGTTCCTGTTCGGTGCCGAAGCCCTTTATGCCGATATGGGTCATCTGAGGGTAAAGCGTGTCTTCGAAGCGACGGTCGTACATCACGAGATTGTTGTTGAACAGCAGACCGGAAACGCCGAGTTCCAGCCGTCCGTTGCCCTCGCCCTGGCCGTCGAAGACCATTCCCGTGCCGGTGAGCGGGCACAACGTAACAACGAGGCGACGGTCGCTCACGACGTCGTTGACGATTTCATGGTGCCAGCCGATATTGTGCGGGTAGGCCTTGGCGATGCCATTGAGGAATACCCCCAGTACGAGATCCTCGTCCAGCAGATAGGCGGCGTCAGCCGAACCCGCGAGGACAAAACCGGGGTCCGTCAGCGCGGGGATGCCGTCTTTGGCCACGCCGCCGCTGATCAGACGGTTCATGGGAAAGCTCGAGACGTCCAGAAAATTTCTTGACGGCAGAGTCGCCGTCCTGACTTCCCCGCCGTTGCTGCCGGCTTCCGGGGGAGACACCGGAGATGGGGGCGCCTTGCCTCCGCAGGCGGTAAGTACGCCGGCAATAACGAACGGAAATGCCAGATGACGGAGAGGTTTCATACGTGAAGGGTCCGGTAATGGGATCCCGTATGTGTGTTCTTCCCGGTCGTGCGCGTTCGACGGGCGTGGTCGTGTGTCTGTGCAATGAAATTTAACCAGTTTGAACCAGAAAAAAAAGTACAATAAGCGCGAATTCCCTGTATTTTCATGGCCGGGACGGGGATTGTGCGCCGGCTTTGGTCGATCCGGACCGCAGAACAGGCAGGCCGATGTCAATCCTGGTGGGAATGGGATTCACACCATAGTTCTTGCTTTTGCAATGAACCGTGTCTAAATTATCTATACATTTGGTCACTGTTTTTCGGCTGTGAGCGTGTCACGAGGTCGATGATGAAGCGTTTTCAGGTCCAGGCGCCGTTTGAGCCCGCGGGCGATCAGCCGGAGGCCATCGCCGAATTGAGCAACGGCATTCAACGGGGCCACCGGTTTCAGACCCTTTTAGGCGCCACCGGAACGGGCAAGACGTTTACGATTTCGAAGGTCATCGAGGCCATACAGATGCCAACCCTCGTTATTTCGCACAACAAGACGCTTGCGGCTCAGCTGTATGGTGAATTCAAGACGTTTTTCCCGGACAACGCGGTGGAGTATTTCATTTCCTATTACGACTATTATCAGCCCGAGGCATATAAGCCCGTGACGGATACCTTCATTGAAAAGGAAGCCGATATCAACGATGAGATCAACCGGCTCCGCCTGCGAGCGACGAGTGCGTTGATGGAGCGTCAGGATGTTATTATCGTGGCGAGCGTATCCTGCATTTACGGGATTGGCAATCCGGAAGAGTACGAAGGTATGCACGTCATGATCGACCGGGGGGACAGGGTGGACCGGGACGAACTGCTTCGCCGGCTGGTGGACATACACTACACGCGTAACGACGTTGATTTCGGCCCGGGGACGTTTCGGGTGCGCGGCGACGTGGTGGAGATCTATCGACCCGACAGGGACGATCCGGTACGCGTCGAATTCTTCGGGGACGAAGTGGACGCGATCAGTCTGGTGCAACCCGTTACGGGGGATGTGCTGGATACGCGGGAACGGGCGGCGATTTATCCGGCGCGGCATTTCGTGACCAGCGGCCAGCGGATCGAGCAGGCCATCTGGCAGATCGAAATCGACATGGCGGCGCAGCTGGAGGCGTTCAAGAGCCAGGGTAAATTGCTGGAGGCCCAGCGGCTGGAGACCCGTACGCGGTACGATATCGAAATGATGCGCGAGATCGGCTACTGCGCCGGAATCGAGAATTACTCCAGATACATCGACGGTAGAGAGCCCGGTCAGCCGCCCCACGTGCTGCTGGATTATTTCCCGGAGGATTTTCTGATCGTCATCGACGAGTCGCACGTGACGCTGCCTCAGATCCGGGGGATGTGGAACGCCGACCGATCGCGCAAATCGACGCTGGTGGAACACGGATTCAGGCTGCCCGCCGCTCTGGACAACCGTCCGCTGTATTTCGAGGAATTCGAAGGCAAGATAAAATCGGCGGTTTTCATGTCCGCCACGCCCGCGGACTATGAACTCGAAGCGACGGAAGGAATCGTGGTCGAACAGATCATCCGGCCTACGGGCGTTCTGGATCCGGAGATGCTGGTGCGCCCTGTACGCGGACAGGTGGACGATCTGATCGACGAGGTCCGGGAGCGGGTGGCCCGCAGCGAACGCGTGCTGGTGACCGCGCTGACCAAGAGAATGTCCGAGGACCTGGCGGAATATATGCGGGATCTGGGTATACGCGCCCGCTACATGCACTCGGAAATTGACTCACTCGAACGCGTCGATATCATCAGGGGACTGCGGCTGGGCGAATTCGACGTTCTGGTGGGTGTGAATCTCCTGCGTGAGGGGTTGGACCTTCCTGAAGTGTCCCTGGTGGCGATCCTGGATGCGGATAAGGAAGGATTTCTGCGCTCGACGCGTTCGCTGATTCAGACGGCCGGGCGTGCCGCCAGAAATCTGGCCGGCCAGGTCATCTTGTACGCGGACGATATGACGGACTCGATGCGCCGGGCAATCGATGAAACCGACCGCAGACGCAGGGTGCAGCAGGCATACAACGATCGACTGGGTGTTGTGCCGCAGACGGTTTACAAGAGCCGGGATGAGATCCTTCAGACGACGGCCGTCGCCGATGCCAGGCAGGAGGAGGCGCCGATTGCGGCAGAGGAGACGTCGGGGTACGAGGCAGGTACCGACCCGTCGGATGTGATTGCGGAACTCGAGGACAAGATGGCCAGGGCCGCGGCGGAACTGGCGTTCGAGAAGGCGGCGGAATACCGGGACCGGATCAACCAGCTGAAATCGGGCATGAAGGGGGTCTCGGATGACGCCGCGTAGGAGGGAAGATCGATTGGGATGGCGAACCTGATGGCGTGGGATGGCCTCGATCGCGCGGTCGATGCGGCGATAGCGGAGGACGTGGGCGACGGCGATATTTCAACCGCCTGGACCGTGCGCCCGAACGCGCGGGCACGAGCCCTGCTGATCGCCAGGGCGCCTGGCGTGATCGCCGGTCTCGCGGTGGCCGAACGGGTATTTCAAAGGGTCGATTCCCGAATACAGGTGACACCTCGGACCGTGGATGGCGCTCGGGTCGATGGCGAGGATGCGGTGGCGGAGGTCGCCGGCCCGGCGCGTGGCATCCTGACGGCGGAGCGGACGGCGTTGAACTTCCTGCAGCGCATGTCCGGAATCGCGACAATTACGTCGGCCTACGTGGCCGCCGTTGAAGGGACGGGCGCCAGAATTCTGGATACCCGGAAGACTGCGCCCGGCCTCCGTATGCTGGACAAGCTCGCGGTCGTCGCCGGGGGAGGAACCAACCATCGAATCGGACTCCACGACATGGTGTTGCTGAAGGATAACCACATCGAGGCGGCGGACGGAATCGGACCGGCGGTGGCGGCGGTGAAATCGGCGATGGCCCGGGACCGCAGACGGGTGACGATCGAAGTGGAGGTGAAGACGCTTCGCGAACTGGACGACGCGCTTGTCGCGGGAGTGGATCGAGTGATGCTGGACAATATGGATCTGCAGACCACACGCCTCGCAGTGGAGCGGGCGAGGTCTTTAGGGCCGGAATGCCTCCTGCTGGAAGCATCCGGCAATGTCACACTCGAAACGGTTCGAGCCGTGGCGGAAACGGGCGTGGATCTCATCTCCGTTGGCGCGTTGACGCATTCGCCGCCCGCCATGGATCTGAGCCTGATGTTCCAATGAGCGGAAAACGGCCGTGCAATCCGTCAGGCGCATCAGTCCGTACCGATGGCGTGGAAACCCCGATTGCGTATCGGGTTCTCGAGGCGCTGGGTGGAAGACGGGCAGCGTACGTTCGCGTTCCGGATATTGCCGATGCGCTCTCGTGCAAGCACGATGACGTCTGCGGCGCAATAGGCGCGATACGCCGCCTCGGCTATCCCGTCTCGGTTCGTTCCGGCGCGCGTATTCGACTGGACACCGAGACCGATGTGATCGTCCGGAGCGACCTTCTGGGAAGACTCGGGACCCGTGCCCTGGGCCGTTCTCCCTTCTGCTTTCTGGAGCTCGATTCAACGAATGCCCTGGCGACCCGGGCGGCTCTGGCCGGTGCGTCGCACGGCACGGTGGTCCTTGCGGAACATCAGAAGGCGGGACGGGGTCGCCTGGGCAGAACGTGGTTTTCGCCGCCAGGCGCGGGGCTCTGGTTCTCACTGATACTCCGTTACGATTTGACGGTTGCACGCGCCTGGATGCTTACGCTCGGTGCGGCCGTCGCTCTCGCCGACGCCGTGGAGGCTTTGACAGGCGTACATCCCGACGTCAGGTGGCCGAACGACCTGTACCTGAACAATCGCAAGCTGGCGGGCATCCTTACCGAGGTGCGCGGCGGCGGCGACAGATTGGAATTCGCCGTTCTCGGCATCGGGATAAATGTCAACCAGGGGGAGGCCGACTTTCCCGCGGGCCTGCGGGATACCGCGACCTCCCTCCGGTGCGGCACGGCTCGAACATACGATCGGACGGCGCTTCTGGCGGAAGCGTTGCGGTCGCTGGAACACGTATACGCGGGCCTGGATGCCGAGAGCATAAGGGGACGGTGGGCGGGCAAGACCCGGATGCTGGGCAAACCGGTTTGCATCGATACGGATGCGGGCCCGGTCCGGGGTGTGGCGGAGGACGTCGGATCCGACGGCGCGCTCCTGGTTCGGGGCGCGGACGGCGGGCTCCGGAGGGTCCTGGCCGGCGACGTGGGAGGCGGTACGACTGTCTAGCAGCCCGTTGAAAAAGCCCATC
>JAAXHE010000184.1 GCA_012271065.1 Candidatus Latescibacterota bacterium | reverse complement strand
ACCTTTTTTATGAATTATTCAGGATAGAAAAACGAAAGCGAATTGACGTCGAAGTTCCAGGTCGCCTAAGGTCACTGGACGTGTTCGGGACCCTTCCCCCTGGCCCCTTAGAAGCGGGTAGACGGGAGACGGTAGAGGGGAGAGATTTCCTGCCTTGTGGAGTTTCTTATCCTGCCGGAGGCAAGAAGAATTAGAGTAGCGGGCAAGGGTTTCTTCTACCGTCTTCCCTCTACCCTCTACCCGCATTCAGGCTCTTTGTGGCCAATTCAAAGGTAATCTTTCTTCGAATTGCGGATAAACACCATCGACTGATTTGCCTGAGTCCCTATCCGGACATCAGATGCGCGCCACCTGTGCCGCTTCCATCCCCATGTCCCGTACTTTCCCGTCTTTCAGAATATTCACATCCACCCTTCGCCCCGCTTCATTGGTGATGTACGCGTCCCCGCCGGGTACGACTTCGATGCGAATGTCCCCGTCGCACCGGACCTTCATGACTTCCTTCGCGTAAACTGCCTCGCCGCCCTCGATGGGCGTCGAATACTCGACGCGCCGTCCGGAAACGCGCGTCGTGCTTCCAAAAACCGGTACCGGATGCTCAATCTCTGTTGCAAACGCGCATACACTCCGCTCCGCCCCGAAGTTACCTGCGCACAGGTAGCCGTCCACGAGTACACAGACGGTATCTTCGGACGACTCGGTGACCGTTAGAAACTGGTCCGGCGTTTCCTCGTGCGGCTGCTCGGGGCAGATCAGTATGGCGAGCGCGCCAACCTGCGCTCTGGCCCGGTATTCCTTGGCCGTTTCATCCAGGCTGAGGAACAGATCGTCCGCGACCGCCCTGAAGCTGAAAGGCGGGAAATGGTGACGGTTCAGATAGCGGGTCCCGCCCGTCCCCGTGAACACGATCCCCAGTTGATCGTCCACGTTCAGCCAGCCCGGGTCGCGCAGGTCGAACACGACGTCGTCGTCGGGGTCTTTGCTCGGAAACCCGGGAAACGTCTCCGTTCCTTCGGGGTGATACAGAATACGCTTGCCGTCGCACGCGCCGCCGACCAGGGGGAAGTTTTCGTTGACCACCCTGATGAATCCCTGGTCCAACCTCTCCACCGTACAATCCCGCAGCGCCACGAGCCGTTCGCTGCACACCATCCGGCCATCCGGAAGCGAGCAGCACAGCACGCGCTGCCGGATCGTGTCCTGGGCCCGGTCGTTTTCCATGAGCGCCGCGAACCCGTCGTCCTTTTGGTTGATCCGCATAACGCGAAGATTCTGGCTTCCCGGCCGATCCCTCACCGTGACGTTGGCCAGCAGGCTCCAACGGCTGGGCCCTATCGTATGCACACCATCGCGCGTGAACGGCAGCGCCATCACGTAGTTTCGCCAGGACAGGGAATTCTGGCCCTTCGTGTGTCGATGATGCACGAACCCGGAATGAGGGAAAACCCGGACGCCGTTGAACTTCGCCGCAATCTCCGCTTCCGACGCGGGCGCCGGCGCCTCCGCATCCATAATCCGGTGCAGGAGGTAGGGTTTGACGATACCGGCAATCATCTCCGATTCCTTGATTTCCATTGGATCTTCCACCTCGTGGCATGTGTCGGCAATTACGGGATCGATCAGCCGCCCTCCGTTCCCTTCCTGTTTCTTTTCTCTGAGCGCGAGCGAGACCTCCTCGAAATACCCCGCATCCGGGTCTTTCAGAAACAGATATGCCGATGCGTGCAGCACGTGTTGTTCTCCCAGATAGAGGCGGTCCATCCCCTGTGTCGGCATGGCCGATCCGGTCGCGTCCGTCAGCAGCTTGATCGCATCGTAGACCCGCTGCCGGTTCCAGTAGGCCTCCGGAGGTTCGATCCTTCCGTACATCCGGTAGAGCAGTCCCAGGCTGGCCACTGACTGTACCCCCGAAGCGGTGTAGCCCGGGTGAACCATTCCGTGGTTCTCGGCCATGTAGTCCGGCAGCGTGGTGAACGTCTTCCCCGTCAACGCCGCGGCCTTGGACCCCGATTCCAGCGCGCCCTCGTTGAACCGGTCCTGCGGGACCGCGCAGGCCGAAAACATCCATCGACGGGCGCAGGTTTCCCACGCTTCCGCCTGCCCGTGTCCGGACAGAAACAGATAGCATGCCGCCAGACCGTGCGCCGTCCACGCGTTCTCCTCCATCTGCGTATCGGCGAAGACCCCGCTCTTCGGCGCCATCTCTCCGAACCGTTCGAGATAGTCCAGGCAGATTTCCGCCAGCATCGTCCGCGTTTCGTCGTCCACGTACGGCTGCAACATCAGGGCGGCAGAGGTCATATTCGCAACGGTCCCGCCGCACTGGCTTTCAGGGAAGAACCCCCGGCCCCGTTCCCCCCATTTCGTGCCCCAGGACCTCGGCATTCCCAGCCCCGTGTTCGGCCGCAGACATTCCCCGGGGCCCGTATCGTGCGTCAAACACAGGTATCGTATGGCCTTGATCACAACTTCCCGGAGGCTGTCAATCGACAATCCCGTGGTATTCTCGTCGTATTCCGGCGACGTACTCAGCGCGGCCAGGGCGTGCAGCGGGACCGCCGTCTCGATACCGTACCAATGGACACCGCCAAAGAAATGCCCGCAGCCGGGACGCCCATCCCAATCCTCAAAATAGCTCAGCGCGGTGGGACACCACTTCTGCGCAATCCGCAGATAGCGCCGGCTCATTGGCGTTTCGAGAGCGGGTATGCAGGCGCCATCCAGTCCGGTTATCATGTCGGCGGTGACCATGTGTCGATGTCCTCTACGCGATGCGACCTGAGCGCCTCTTCGTATGACGGCTTCAAGCCTTGATTCGTCACTGACGGCGCTCGATGTGGCGCCGCAAACTGCCGGTTTGCGCGACGTTCGCCGGGCCGTCGTTTCGGCGGAACCGGTCCGATCTCACGAATCAGGGTATATCCAACAACCGCTCCGCCCGCTTGTAACAGATTTCTTCCAGCGTTTTCTCATCCACCGGCAAGACCGCACACTTGACCCTGGCCGCAGAGGGATAGGAGAACGGCGCGTGCGTACCGAACACGAGGTGGTCACCTCCGCCCTGGTCGATGAAATCCGAAAGATCGCGCATCTGATTCACGTTTTGGCTCAATGAGTAATGGACTTCCGAGAGGGACAGGTCGAAATACCAGTCGCGGTCCCGGATCTCCCTGCGTTGCCACACGGGGGAACCCGTAATCCCTCGCGCATTCGGTATCACGATCGTCGCTCCGGTGACCGCGGCAATCAGGTTCGCCGCGCCGTTGAGGTCCAGCATCCGTCCGGGGTCCATCCAGTGCCTCTGTCTGACGTCCTCGATCCGATGCGGAATGAACACAGGAAGGCCCCGCTCCCTGCATGCCGCCACAACCCTGCGGGACTCGGGTCCGTCTACGGCGAATTCGTGATACTGCGGGAAAAGCCGCGCGCCTTTCATGCCCAGGTCCTCGTGGCACCGGCGCAGATCGCCTTCCCAGTTCCGATCGGCCGCGTTGATCGTCGCCATCGGAATCAGTCGATCGGTAAACCCCTGCAGGTCCTCCGCCAGCCGTTCGTTGGCCGGCTGTACGCTGCGGTGTAATATTGCCTCGATTCGGGACACGGCGGCCGTCCCGATACCCGCCCGGTCCAGCCTCCGGATCAGCGTGTCGGGCGTATTGTCCCGCAATGCCCGAAAGGGCCACGAACCCAGCCATGCGTTGAGATCGATGTATTTCATGCCGAAGCCTCCTTCCCCGTCCGGATCGGCGCCGCGCCCTGAGCCGCCAGAATGCGCTCCGCGTTGCCCCAGAAAATCATATCCTTTTCCTCGTCCGTCAGCGTTGCGTCGATGACCTTCCCCACGCTGCCGTTCATGGTCCCGTCCGTTCCGAACAGCACCCGGTCCGCGCCCATTTCCGCCACGGCGAGTTCGACCTGTCCATCGTCCAGATTGCTGCCGCTGACGTCGCAGACCAGGTTGGGGGACGTACCCCGCATCGCCCGGATGGTGTTTTCCCAGTCGCCGCCGCCGCCGATGTGGGCGTGGATAACCATCGCCTCAGGATACCGCCGATTCATCTCCGCAAAGTGTTGTCCGTTGGAAATCTGCGGCTGGGCATCGAGGAATTCCCTGGCGGTGGGGAGGCCCGCGTGCTCCAGGAGCGGCACCTTGCACTCGATGATGCGTTCGAGAACCGGATACACCGCCGGATCGTCGATGCGGTACTGGTTGTAGAGTTTGAGGCCGATCATTCCCGCGTCCAGGCAACGATCAATCTCGTCCAGGGCGTGCTGATAGTGTCCCGGAATGACGAAACACAGTCCCCGGATATGGTCGGGAAACCGCTTCATGGCCCTCAGCACGGCATCGTTCTCCGCGCGAACTTCCTCGATACTGGCAAGCCGCCCGCCCGTAATGGGCGACGAACACCAGTATTCGGTGATGCCCAGCAAATCGCCCGTCCAGATCAACCGCTCGGCGGACGTCACCTCGTCCGCCTCGTTGTCCAGATTCCAGACGTGGCAATGTACGTCGATCTTGGGCCGGCGGAGCCATCGTTCGATATCCAGACTCATTTTAAATCCTCCGTATGTATGAAAGCGATAAATGCTATCAGCGGTCAGCTGTCAGCCAAAAGCGGATCCGGTTAAGGGTAAGCGTCAGGAATCACGGATATCCCCACCGTCATGTGGGCAACCACAAGGGTTGCCCCTACAAATTCAAATGCAACGCGTCCGGTGGCGCAAGCGGATCCTCCGTGCTACATACTGCAGCACCACTTTCGGAACGAATCTCGCCAGATCCCCTTAACAGCCCGTTGAAAAAGCCCATCCGGGCTACGGCCGGCCCTTGCGGTCGAAATACTGCGTTGCACTCCCTCGCCGAATCGCTCGATTCGACTCGGTTGCGCGCCTTGTCTTCGGCCACAATGGCTCGGCCTCGCCTGCAGAGCGACTTCATCAACGGACTGTTAAGCTCCCGGTTGTGGTGTGGGGGGTTTTTCCACGCAATTCCGTTCAGCACCGAAGTACGATTTGCCTATACACGTATGCAGGGCACAATCACTCGTGTACGCCACAGGGGAAGTTCGTGGAAAAACCGGCACCCCGCCGAGGGGCGCGCTTCTTTTTGGTCCTTTTTCTTACGCGCATAAGAAAAAGGACGTAAAATAACAAAAATAAAGGATTTATGAAAAAATGGAATGCAAGGACAACACCTTTCGTTTGCCTTTTCCTTCCAAATCATGCCTACGGCGTGTTCCTTAAAACCGGAAGAGGTTAGACGGAAGAGGGTAGATAACCACACCCCGCCCCACCACCAGGTGAGAAGGAAGACGGTAGACGGGAGAGATTGCCTGCCTTGTGAGGTTTCTTTTCGCGCCGAAGGCAAAGAGGAAGAACAGACCGGGCAAGGAACTCTTCTCCCGTCTCACCTCTACCGGCTCACCGACTTTAGGAGGCCTGTCCCCCCGTACCCCGCAAAAAAAGCTATCAACCAACTATTCCCTATCCCAGGGAAACACGAACGTCGGTTGATTCGCATACCGCTTCGTGGTGACCACGAGCCGGCTTCCGCTTCCGGGCGCCAGTCGAACCGTGAAGAACGGACAGTCCATTGTATGGGTGTCGCCGTCGGTCTGAACTTCGGTCACCTGATGCTCGCCGTAGGCCCCCGCCTGGACGATCACGGTTCGATGATCCACCGGATTCACGTTCACCAGCGATACCGTGGCCGTTTCGTCCGTCAGCCCTTCCACCAGCGCCGCCACGTCCTCCGGAATTCCCGCCCGCCGACGCACGGGGTCGAAATACCGCAGGCGGCAGTGCAGCGGCTCGCCGTACCGGGGGTTCAATCCACCCAGCATCAACTGGGTCAGACAGCTGTTGATGGCGGGGTTGAATTTCAGCGTATCGTCCGACATCCGGGTGTCGGGCGAACTGGTATCCCGGCGCATTCCGTTCACCTTTTCGCGGATGGACGCGAATTCCCTGCGCAGGGCCGCCTCCGCAAATCCGTCGTTTTTGCCATCCAGGTATTTCAGCCACGCGTCATCGGGAACGTATTTCAGGTCCTTCCGGTCCATCGACCAGTAGTAGACGTCCAGCGCGCCCTGGCTGTAGGGCGATTCCTTGTAGTCGTACCAGCCGTCGTCGCCGTACATGTGCGGGTACATCGTTCTGCCGTCCACCGTGCGGGCATTCGCGTTTACGGCTGCCAGCATCCCGCGCCAGACGTCCACGTATTTCTGTTGTCCCGTCAGCAACAGCGCGTTTCCGAAACCCGCCACCCCGCGGGAAATTGCATTCCTGTTGGACAGTTCACCCGTCTGGGGGACGACTACGGTGAACCCCCATCCGTAACACCCGCCATACCACTTGCCGTCGCATTCGCCTCCGATTGTGCCGTCTAGTCCGATATTGCTGGGGAGGATGCCATTGTTCGCGGCCGCCCGCTCCGCCCATGCATCCACGTATTCCAGTACCCATTCCCTGTACTTCCGCTCACCCTCCACCATAAAGGCGTTGAGGCCGAGCGTGGTGGCCGCCAGATTGATGGGGTGGTCGCCGACCACGTCCGTATAGTCCTCGAAATGCGCCAGCATCTCTTCGAAATTGCGCTCGCCATGCGCCGGGTCGAACCGCCCCTCTATCTCGATCGGATCTCCCGCCCAGTCCAGCGCCGTCGCCTTCCGGAGCAGGGGCCCGCGGCTTCCGGTAAACAGGCTGCGGATGATCCTGTGCTTCGGATCGTAATTCTTCGTCTGCGGGTCCTCATCCATGTAGATGCCCGCGTAACGGCGCGACCGGTGCCGAAAGCGGTTATCGTACGGATCGGACAATCCCTGGAGATTGAACACGGCCAGGCTCTCGCCGTGGTGGAACCAGTCCAGGCTTACCGGGAACTCTTTATATAACATCCCGTCCCGCGCCAGCGGCGCCTCCACGGTTTTCGCCTCCGTATACTGCAGCAGGTGCCCCTCCCACCCCAGCTTGTACATCTCCAGAATGCTATCCGGCGCGCCTATCGCGTGCAGAATCGGCCAGCCCGTCAGATTCTCGATCGCGTCGTCCGGGCCGTCGTTACCTCCCCACCTGGGAACGCACTGGAGATAGCCCCGCGAGTCAAAGTAACGATGGAAGAATTCATCGCACGCCCGCGTTTGCGCCCGGATCAACGCCCTTTCGAGTAACGCCCATTCCGGCGGCGGCATGGGCGCCTCGATCGAAACGGTCAGTGCATTGGGATTCACCTTGGACATTGCAATTCCTTTCGATCGACAACAAACATGGATACACAGGATAGGCAGGATTAAAGGCGAAATTCAAAAAAAGCGGAAAAATTAAAAAAGCGAGACGTCCCCTATTCCCTTCCCCACTAATCCAATATGAAACTGCATTCCGGCCGCGCGATCGTAAGATCCATGATGGCGCGAATCGGTCCACGATGACGTTGAATTTGTCGGGGCGACCCTTGTGGTCGCCCGCCTTTTGGGTGTCCTCCCCATCTCATCACAGGAGAGGGGGCCGGGGGGAGAGGTCTGCGCCGTTCGCGGTCGCCAACACCTTGGTGCTGATGTCAACCGATTCGGTTTCTGCTTTAGGCTGAAGGCTGAGAGCTGACGGCTGAGAGCTGCTTTTCGAAAAACCGCCGTATAATAGGAAATCGCACCACGGCATACAACGCAAAAGAACGCGCGTTGAGAAGCGCCTGAAGCGAGCGAAATCCGGAAGACGACGGGTCCAGGACATGCCCGGTCCGGACCACCGGCGTGCCATCATTCCAGGCGCCTGCTTCGTCCGCAACGACTATCTTCACGGGCAAATTCCGAAGAAAAACCTTGACGGCCAAACGCGGCTTATCTATTTTAGTGCCGTCATGACACAACTGAACAACATCCAGGTCATTCCGAGGGAACCGGGCGTCAGTCCATCCGGCTCCCTGTGTGTCTATACGGCCCATCGCCACACTCATCATACGGGTTCCGCGACTTTTCGCGCAATCTGCTCGGCGGTGGACTAGGCCTGAACTTCAAGTGTTGAAAATGGACGCCCGCTGTCGAGAGACGGCGGGCTTTTTTGATGGCTGCGCGAACAAAGGGATCCGAAGATGACGACTGGATCACTTGTTTGGCCTATCTTCAAGGGGGACGCGAAATGGGAAACGATAACGACGCATACGGACGGATGATGTGGGACTACCATCGCGGCATACCCGCCCGGGAAATCGTGGAGCGCGACGACGGGTTTATTTCCGCCGGCAAGTCGCGCGATTACTTCGAGCCCTTCAGCGAATGGCCGCCTCAACAGCAGGAGTCGATGGACTGCGTGTCAGGGCGCGTACTCGATATCGGCTGCGGGCCCGGACGGCACGCCATCCACCTGCAGCAAGAGGGACTCGACGTCCTGGGCATCGATGCCTCGCCCCTGGCCATCAGGGTTGCCCGTGAGCGCGGCCTGAGGAAGGCCGACGTTCTGAGCGTGACGCGGTTATCCTTTCGGCTCGGCGAATTCGACACCCTGCTGATGATGGGCAACAACTTCGGTCTGTTCGGTAACTTGAAACGCGCCCGGTGGTTGTTGAGGAAGATGCGCAATATGACGGCGTCGAACGGGAGAATCATCGCCGAATCCCGGGACCCTTATGCGACCACGAGCAGAGCGCATCTGGATTATCACGAATCCAACCGGAGACGCGGCAGGTTTTCGTGCCAACTCAGAATCCGGATCCGGTACGGACAATACATCGGCCACTGGTTCGAGTATCTCATGGTGTCCCGAAATGAGATGGCGTTCATTCTGGAAGGTACCGGATGGCGGATATCGCGATTTATACCCGAAACGGGAACCGTCTACGTCGCGATTATCGAAAAAGCCTGAATATCAGCAAATCCCAGGCAGGAAGGAAATCGTCATGGCCGCGAATCACGAAATTGAAGAAGGCACTGAGGTCCGACTCGACTTCGAAAAGCTGTCCAGGGTTGCGAAAACCGGCGACTCGGTCGTTCCCGCGGCCGTGCAGGACGTGGACAGCAAAGCCGTTCTCCTGATCGGCTATGTCAACAAACAGGCGCTCCAACACGCGCTCGAACACCGCGTGGCGACGTTCTGGAGTACGTCGCGAAACGAACTCTGGATCAAGGGCGCGACGTCGGGGGATATGCTAGACCTGATCGACGTGCGCGTCAACTGCCAACAGAACTCGCTGCTTTATATGGTGCGCCTTCGCGGCGAGGGGTCGTGCCATACGAAAGTCGGCGATCGACCGCGTTACGGCTGCTATTACCGCAGCATCGCCAACGGCAAGCTCGAATTCGTGGAACCTGAAACCATACCGGAGTAGCCCATGAACTTCACGCTCGGTCTGCCCAACGGCAGCATGCAGGATCCGCTGTGCGACCTGCTCTCCCGAATCGGTCTAGACGTTCGCCCAACGGGACGAAACGGACAGGTCTCCGTGGACGGACTCGATCTTTTCAGTCAGGCCGTCTATATGCGTCCCCAGGACATTCCCGCCGCCCTGTTGAAGAGACAGATCGACTGCGGCATCTGCGGACTGGACTGTGTGGTCGAAGCCGAACTGGCGCAGGCGGGCGAATTCGACACCCGGATCCAGCGGCTTCAGGAGCTGCGCTTCAGCCGCGATACCCGCGACCCCGCCCGTGTCGTCCTGTTCGGCCGCCCCGATAGCCCGCGACTGTCGCAAAATGCGACAGTTACGATCAGTTCCGAATATCCCGCGATCACCCGCGACCGATATCCGAATGCGGACATTGACTTTTCACACGGCAGCACGGATATCAAGGTGGCGATGAAGCTCTTCGACTACGGCGTGGGCGTCACGATTACGGGCATCAGTCTGCGCGAAAACGGTCTCGAGATCGCCGATGAGTTCATGGTGTCACCCATCGTCGTGATCGCGCACAACCGAATTCCCGAACTCGTCGCCCTGGGAGACCTGATGGCCGGCGCGCTGGAGGCCGAAAACCAGCAGCTCATCAAACTGAACGTCGACAACCTTCAGAGAATTGCGGTCTTGGAGGCGCTGCCCGCCCGTCGCGCGCCCACGCTCAGCCGGTTATCGGACTGCGCCAGCGCTATCGAGGTCGTGGTGCCCAGGTCGCAGACGGCCGGCCTTCTGATACGCCTCCGGGGCCTGGGCGCGACGGATATTGTCGTTCAGGACATCAATGCCATTGTGGGATAGCGCCGACCGGTCCTACGGGCTGAGCCGGGAATGCCGCGAGAGTGTGGCGGGAAGCAGGAACGGCGGGATGGGACGGGTGATAGAGGGAAAGAAGGGGCACGCGAAGAGTCATGAGGATAGGCGGCTACGTCGGCGGGACGATCGCGCCGCTCCATAGCCGGTCGAGGAAATCCCGCCAGGGCAGGATCAGAATACCGTCCGCGGTCCGGCGGGGACTCGCCTCCCGCGAAACGACGAGATACAGGGCTACGTTGAACTCTTCCTTGAATGCCCGAATCCCCTTCAGGTGCCTGTCCTGGATCCGGGATGTGGACTTGACCTCGAGTGCGACGTCGCCAAAGATGAAGTCGACTTCGTGGCCTGACGTCGTACGCCAGTAGGATATCGGGAAAAATGTCCCGGAATAGCTGGAATACGCGGACAATTCCATGAATATGAAATGTTCGAAAGCGCGTCCGAACAGCTCCGAACCCGGCTGGACATGCCCACGTCCTGTCAGGTGCGCCAACACGCCAATATCGAAGAAATAGAACCGGGGCGCGCTGACTACGCGGCGCTTGGCGCGTCTGCGAAACGCCGGTACGAAACTCCCGATCAGAGTATCTTCCAGGATCTGGAAATACCCCTTCGCGGTGGGCGCGCTTACGCCGCATTCCGCGGCGACCGTGTTGTAATTGATCAACTCGCCGTTCGACAGCGCAGCCACCTCGAGGAACCGGCTGAACGCGGGGATATTCCGCGTCAACGCTTCGGCCGCGATTTCCTCCCGAAGATAATCGCCGACATAGGCCTGAATCAACCGGGGTGGCCGCGCGCTCCTGTAATGCCGGGGCAGCAGACCGGCATTCAGTGCCTTTTCGAGTGAAAATTCCGGGATCTCGGCAGCAACCAATGGATGCAGCTGATATCGGACCGCCCGTCCGCCGAGCAGATTGCCGCCGCCGCGTTTCAACTTCCTCGCGCTCGAACCACACAAGAGAAAACGCAGCCCCCTGTTTTCCGCGAGCCAGTGCACCTCATTCAGTAGGTCCGGAATCCTCTGCACTTCGTCGATCACAATGGGATCGTCCTGCGAGTCGCCGTCCAATCCGGCGGCGAGACATTCCTCGCGAATCAACTCGGGGCGGTCGATCAGCGCACGATACACGTCGGCCAGCAGGAGGTCGTACCGCCTTGCCCGGGGAAACAGCGAACGGATGAGCGTGCTCTTGCCGGTCTGCCGCGGCCCCCACAGGAAGCACGTCTGTTCTCCTGTGATATCTAAATTTAATATTCGATTATACATGAATATCTAAAATAGATATTTAGATATTCAAAGTCAATTCGAATCTTGGATACCTCTCACAAAAGCTTGCGCCTCTGGATATTCCGCATCCAAAGGCGCAATGTCTCGACCCGATCGGTTTGTCAATGAAGCTGGGGCTCAAGAATACCCGGTTCGAAACCGGCCAGATCCGCTACGCGGCCTTATAAAACAGCCTGAGCGTATTGTCGACACCGAACAGAATTTCCAGAAGCGCCTGTATCTCCGGCTCAATCTCGTCCTGACCCCCGGACTGCCGGATCAGGTTCAGGTATCGCTCCTTGTTGCTGCCGGAATTGTCTTCGAAGGTCCCGTCCGCGTTGAACCGCAGGATCGACAACCCGGTATGCCGGAACCCTGCTTCCATCTCGTTTCGGAATCCATCCACCATCCGCTGCGCGGACGCCAGGTTCCAGCCCTGACCCAGCAGGTAATCCCGCAGGTTTGCCGCCGCGGTCGAGGCGAAATCGGTACCCCGGTAGGTCCACGATCCAACGAGGTCGCGGACCGGCTCCGTGGGTTTGTCTTCACCGCAGGATATCGCAAGACCGATCAACACCGCCAGGCCGAAAACCGACAGCCGGCTCATCAGGGCGCCCTCCGTCTCTGTCGCCACCTGAGCTTCGCGCATCCATCAGTCAGGCGCGAGCGTATTCCCGCGGGTCATCTGGCCCTGTAGAAGAGCCTCAGGGAGTCGCCGTCGCCAAACAGGATATCGAGAAGCGCCAGCGAATCAGTGTCGAGCTCACGCGATGCCAGCTGTTCTGCCGTGTCATTTTCCGTGTGATATTGTGGCTACTTTTCGGTGTATCCCATGGGAGTGCTAGCGACGTCGCAGAAACAATCGCATCGAAGAGACATCGTCATCGACATCTGTTCCGAATTGCGCCAATTGTGCCTTGTCGAAGGTTAACGTGAGTTCGTCCCCGTCGACGAAAAATACGCAATCAATTCCGCCGAACGTAAGCAGTGCCCCGCGAGTAAACCAGCGACTTGCGGGATCCCCAACGTTGTTTTCGCATGTCCCATCTGCATTGAAGCGAATGACGAACTCTCCTGGCACGTAAGTTCTGCCAATAATCAACCCTTGCGGAAGTGTATCCACGGCGTATAGCGCCCACGTCCCCACCAACTCGTGAGCGGGCTCCGTGGGTTTGTCTTCACCGCAGGATATCACAAAACCGATCAACATTGCCAGGCGCAGAATGGCTGTCCGTCCCATGCAAATCACCCTTCCCTGTTGTGTGTCCGATTTTCAAAAAAGCGCCGCGTATTCACTATTCTTCAAAAAAGGCACGGCGGATTGCGTTGACGCAATCAAAATACTGAAAACTCGATTTCCTTGGCCGTGATGAACTCCAGCAGCGCGGGAACCCCCTCCTCCGTCTTCCTGATTCCCCGCTCGATTGCCGGGACGATATCGTCGGGCGATTTGACGCGCTCTCCGTAGCCTCCAAACGCTTTGGCCATGTCCGCGTAGTGCCCGGAAATATCCGTGCTGCGGTATTTTTCCGTGGACACCGGCATTATCGGCAACTCGATTGCCATGCTGAAATTGTTGAAGAGTACCGACAGGATCGGGATCCGCTCCCGTACGGCCGTCTCGAAGTCCATTCCCGTAAAGCCGATGGCGGCATCGCCCCACACGTTGATACACAGCTTTTCCGGAGAGGCGAGCTTGGCGCCCATCGCCAGGCCAAGTCCGTAACCGAGCTGTGTGGTTTTGCCCCAGCCGATGTAGGAAAGCGGCGTATGGGATTCCCAGAAGGGTGAGAGTTGATCACGGGGGCTGCCAGCGTCGTGGGTGATGATCGTATTGGGCACGTCCACGGTTTGCATCAGGTCCCGGATCACCCGATACGGTGAGAGGGGCGCCTCGTTCAGCGTCAGCTTGGGCATCCACTGAGACAGCCATTCGCGCTTCACAGATGCGATCTCCCTTGCCACGTGGTCCGCACGACCCCGCGTCTGTCCGTCCAGGCGCGCACGAACCTCCTCCGCCAGGGCCTCCAGGGTGAGTTTCGCATCGCCCACCAGGGCGTGTTCGACTTCCACGTCCTTGTTGATATCCCCAGGGTCCAGCGTGGCGTGGATCACGCGTTTTCCCTCGGGCATGGCCACCCCGAAATTGGTGCGCGTAAAACTGCACCCGATCCCAAAGATCAGGTCTGCCTCCTGCAGGAAGTGGTGCACGGTTCCGGGAATGGATCTGCCGCCGGAACCCAGGGACAGTCTGTGGTTTTCCGGAAAGGCGCTTTTCCCGCCCAGGCTCGTGGTGACCGGCGCTTCGAGGAGTTCGGAGAGGTCGCGCAGGGCATCCCACGCCTCGGCGTAGTGCACGCCCTGTCCCGCATAAATCACGGGCGTATGCGCATCCAGCAGCATCGTTGCCGCCTTCTCGACCTCGCGCGGGTCCGGACCGGTTTTCAACGAAGGCACGGGACGGTAGTCGAAAGGACCGGCAATCTCCTCGTCGAACACGTCTCCCGGAAACTCCACCAGCACCGGGCGCGGGCGTCCGTTGCGCACCTGCGTGAATGCACGCCGCATCACTTCGGGCACGGTTTCCGAGAGGATAACCTGCTCTGAGTGCTTGGTTACGTGCCGATAATTCAGCGCCGAGTTGAAATTCGGCTGCACGTTGGTCAGCGTTCTGGAATAACCCAGCGGCAACACGAGGATCGGCGCCGAGTCTCCGTATGCCTGGGCGACGCCGCCAAAGGCGTTCTCCGACCCGGGACCGCTCTGCATGCAGAAGACACCGATCTGCCTGCCAGACGTCATGCGGCTCAGCGCGTCGGCCATATGCAGCCCGATGCGTTCCTGGCGGACGAGAATGGGCCGGATGTCCACCTTCGCCGCGGCCTCGATGAGAGGATTTACAGGATAGGCGAACAGATACTCCACGCCCTCCGCCTTCATGATATGGGCTACCACATCTGCTACGTTCATAAGCATCTCCTTACTGTATCTATCCTCGAAACGCCGGCGCGCCATCCTCCCATTCCCCTCCAACCGGCCGCAACTGGCCGCCGCCCGTGACGCCCCGCTCGCGAACGTCCTTTTCGGGGTCCACGTAGGTCGCGAACCAGTCTTCCATTGTCGCCCGCATGTCCGTCATCCGTGAAGTCTGAGCGGCATCGCTCGTCAGATTCTCGCGTTCTTCCGGATCGTTCACCAGGTCGTAGAGCTCGTTCGGCCCGTCCGGGTACCGGTGGATATATTTCCATTCCGCGGTCCGGACCATTCTGGTGGGGCCGTATTCGTCGTAAATTACCACGGATTCCCGACCGGAGTTCCCGGAGCCAAGCAACGCGGGCAGGAAACTCCCGCCCGGCAGATTCCGACCCTGAGGACGCGGCAGGTCCAGGTACTCCAGAAGCGTGGGCATGAAGTCATACGCGCTCACCATCGCGGGCTGCACGAGTCCTGCCGGGATTCGTCCCGGCTGGCTCATCACCGCCGGCACTTTGACGGAATTCTCGTACATGTTGAGGGGGCGCGTGCCGTTCCCCTTTCCCCAGAACCCGTGGTGACCGCAACTGAACCCGTTGTCGCTGACAAACACCACCAGCGTCTGTTCGCGAATTCCGTGCGCTTCGAGCCTGTCCAGAATTCGCCCCACGTCCGCGTCCATCGCGGTCACCGCGGCGAAATACCCCTTCAGCATTTCCCGGTTGCCCAGGCATTGGTCCGTCAACCCGATGGCCCAAGGATGCCGGGGTTCCTGCGGGCAGGAATCGAACGCGCAATCGTCGTAGGAATCCACAACGTCCTGTGGATGCCCGGTCCACGGGCTGTGCGGGGCGGTATAGTGCACGCTCAGGTAGAACGGGTCTTCATCGTTTGCGTGCCGGTCGATGAATGCCAGCGCGTCGTCCGTAATGACGTGGGTTACGTATCCCGGCGCATCGATCAGCATGCCGTTTCTTACCATCGGCGCATCGTTGTACCTGCCGCCGCCCCGCTGGTGTACGAACCAGTGTGCGAACCCGTGCTGCGGTATCCGGCTGTTGCCGAGGTGCCATTTGCCGCTGATTCCGCACGTCCATCCGTGTTCCGCCAGGACATCCGTGTACGTGACCTCTTCCGCCAGGTAGGATGCAGCGTCCTCCCCCACGTTTCCGCCACTGATCCAATCGTGCACCCCGTGCTGGGAGGCGATGCGACCGGTCAGAAACGTCGCGCGACTGGGGGAACAGACAGGTGTGGCCACGAAGAAATTCTCGAACCGCACGCCAGCATTCGCGATCCGGTCTATATAGGGGGTACGGATCTCCGGATTTCCGTAGCATCCCGCCGCCCAGACCCCCTGGTCGTCCGTAAGAATAAACACGACGTTCGATCTGCCGGAAACCACGATCTGCTCCCTTTTTTCAAAGACTCCAGCCCGCCGGGACATCCCTTGAAATGCCGCAATTCATACGGAATATACGATTCCGCAATCTAATGAGACCGCCCGGAAAAATCAACGCGAATGCCCTGCGACCCCCGCGTCATTTGTCCTTGCCTTCCACCGTGCCGGAACGATATTCTACTAAAGGCGGCGAGACGGGAGTCGGGGTTGACGGAAGGGGCTCCGACTACCGCCGAAGGCAGGGCGCCCACAAGGGACGCCCCGACGAACCATTGACAAGGCCGGGAATTTACGTCGTAACGGTCGATGATCCTGTCGAGACTGAAGCACATGTATAAGCTGGGGAAATCGCCATGGATATCACATGTCTTGACCACTGCATGACGGACGAACAGCGGGAACATTTCGATCAGCAGGGCTTTCTGATCGTCGAAGATGCGCTGGACTCGGGAATGCTGGAAAGGCTCCTGGACGCCGGTGACCGCGTGGATGCCCGCGAACGGGAAACACAGGGTCTCGGAGCCGGTCAGATCATGAACAAATTTCGAAGCATCGTCGAAGACGCCGCGTTTCTGGATCTGCTGGACCTGCCAAAGACGTTTCCCCTCATCTGGGACATCCTGGGCTGGAACGTCCAGCACTACATTTCCCACCTGGTCTATTACCCGCCGGAGCGCTCGGACAGGGCAGATTCGAAAACGGGCGGATGGCATCAGGATGGCGGCCGTCCCGTACCAGAGATGGAGCGTCCGCATCCCCGGCTGTCCCTGAAAGTCGCGTTCTGGCTGACTGACACGAGCGCGCCGGACCGGGGCGGAATTCGCATCGTTCCGGGCAGCCACAAGCGCGACATCCCGCCGGAACGCTGGCCTGAAGGCGGAAACGGGTCGCCCGGAGCGTCGGGATTCGAAGACATGGTACAGGTCAGGGTAAAGGCCGGCGCCGCGGTCCTCTTCGACAGGCGTTTGTGGCATTCACGGGGGTTCAATACCTCCGATGTCACGCGAAAAGTGTTGTTTCTGGGTTACAGCTACCGCTGGCTCAGAGGGTTGGACTACAACCTGATTCCGGACGAAATCCTTGAGGGATGCGATCCGATTCGACGCCAGCTTCTGGGAGACGGGGTGGACGTCAAGGGATGGTGGCAGCCGACGGATGCCGACGTGCCGCTCAAGGGATGGCTACTGGAGCACAAGGGCGAGTCCTACGTGGAAAAGATCGGACAGAAGCAATGGGAACGGGAAAAATGGGCGGCTGTGTCCTGATTCCCGACCCGCATTTCAGGGAGGAAGCGTGATGGACCAGGAATCCATGAGCCACGAAGAGAATTACTGCTTCGACGTTGGAGGTTACCTCGTTGTCAGGGGCGTCCTCGGAAGGGGCGAGGTTGCCGCGCTGAATTCGGCGATCGATACCAGCGGGAGGAATGAGGGCATGCTGGGTTGGCCGCATCCGCTGCGCGAGCCCTTTCGCGACCTTCTGATCCACCCGCACCTCGTTTGGTACCTGAACCAGATTGTCGGGCAGGGCTTCCGTCTGGAAACCGAACCGGAGCTGCTTTGCGACGACACCTGCGAAACGGATGCGCCCCTTCAGGGCGGCAACGAACCGCGCGATCCAACCCGGGCGTACTACTACCAGAACGGACGCCGCTTCAGTGAAACGGTCCGGGCGGTGTGGGCCCTTGCGGACGCGGAAGCGGGCGCGGGCGGCTTTGTCATGGTGCCCTGCTCTCACAAATCCAATGTGGAAACCCCGGACGACGTGCTTACCGGCAATGACGATATGGGTCTCACGCTGCAGCCCGCGCTGGAGGCGGGCGACCTGCTTCTGGTCGCAGGCGCCCTGCTGCAGGGCATGCGACCATGGAAGGGGGCAGGGCCGCAGCGCCTTCTGTCGTATGACTTCGCGGGCCGGGGCGCCATCCGCTATGCGGGGACAGGTCCGAAAACCAGAGAAGCCCCCACGCCTGAATGGATGTCCGCCATTTCACCCGAGCAGAGGGCATCGATCTGGCGGCCCGGCTACCGGAGCACGTCGCCGCCGCCAACGGTCCGCACGGACGGAAAGACGGCGCGCCTCGACGAATCCCGGGAAATCTACCATCCGTCCATCTACGTCAGAAATCCCGATTCCGGCATCGACGAGAAGGAGTTCTATTTCTGGGACCTCTGCGGTCATCTCGTCCTCCGGAACGTGATGGACGAAGCGTGGCTGAAACAGGCCAACGCCGCAATCGACCGGTTCGACGACAGGATCGAGGTGGGCGGCGAACTCTCCCGCGGATCGAAGGCGCTGGCCGGAACCGGCCGGCCGCTGCTGCCCAACCTGCTGCGCCTTCCGGAACCCTATTGCAATCCCTTCCGGCGCATGGTCGCGCACCCCGTTGTGGAGCACCGTCTCAACTGGATGGGCGCCAGCGGCGTACGGTTTGGCGACGCCACCGCTTTCTGTTCCGTGAAGGGCGGTTCCGGCCACTCCCTGCACGATGCGAACGAACCGCTCAATCCCGGGCGCGGCTATGTCTACCAGAACGGCCGCAGCTATTGCGAGGCCGTGACGGTGAGCTGGCAGTTGCGGGACGTGCCCGCGGGACTGGGCGGATTCGCATGCGTGCCCGGCAGCCATAAAGCCCAGTACCGGGTGCCGCCGGGGGTGCGGTCGTGCGACGACGACATGGGGCTGGTCGTGCAGCCCGAAATGAAGGCCGGCGACGTACTCTTCTTCATGGATGGAGGCCAGACGCACGGCGCCCTGGCGTGGAAGAACGAGATCGCCCGCCGGGCAATCCTGATCAAATATTCCTCCCGCAACTTCAACCGCAGCGGCGGCGAGATGGTACACCCGGAGAACCGGTGGGGGGAGCTCGTTGACGAGATGACCGACGCGCAGCTTGCGGTTATGCGCGGCCCGGACCGGGACGTCTTCAACCAGAACGTCCCCCGGCTGGAAGTCAGCGACGGGCAGGTTTCGGTGTCGTACGAGCGGGGCGGCGCCCTGTACAGCAAGGATGCCCCAACCGGGCCGCTTACCTCGAATGGCGGCAGCGGATCCAAACAGGGTAAGTGAGATTAACGCGCTGCACCAATAACCTCAGTTCCCGGCGTGAAGCGTCTTGACCGCTGAACTAACATCCACGGCGATGAAATCGCATCGGTCAGGAAGGGCCCGAGATCGTGTCAACAGGTGTCACCACCATATTCTTCGATGGCTACGAGACGTTATTTGCCGGCGCCATGGAGAAGCTGCACGGAATGTGCGGCCGCATTGTCAGGGAGCAGGACCTCGACATGTCCGAGATGGATTTCTTCAAGACCTGGGACCTGTCGTTTTTTCCGCTCCTCTGGGGCGAGACGTTCTACACCATGCGGCAGGCGCATCTCATCAGCCTCGAACGGACGTTTGAAAAACTCGGCAGACGCGTTTCCTTCGAACACTACGTCGACGGTCTGTTCGATGTCTTCGCCGATGCGCCAATCTACGAGGATGTCAAGCCCGCGCTGGCCGGACTCGAGTCTTTCCGGACCGGTGTGATTTCCAATGCGGATGAGGACCATCTGCACATCGCACTAAGAAAAAACAATCTGTCGTTTCGCGTGGTCGTCAGTTCCGAGTCCGCCCGCGCCTACAAACCGGCGCCGGGCATCTTTCACGAAGCCCTGCGCCTGATCGGCAGCCGACCGGAAGAAACCCTCTACGTGGGCGATTCCCAGGACGACGACATTGTCGGCGCGCGTCGGGCGGGCATCCGGGTCGCCTGGCTGAACCGCAAGGGCGAGGACCTCAAGCCGGATGTTCCGCAACCGGACTACGAAATCTCCAGCCTGCGGGAGGTCGTGGGACTCGTCTCATAACAGCCGGTCGCCTGGAGCAACTTCAGCACAAAAACAGCCTGCAACGCATCTCCTGAAGAGGTGCATCGCAGGCTGAAAGGTATCGATACCCGGAAGCGGGCTATTTATTTGTTCGGCTGCGGGGTGTACCTCAGATAGGGTTTGATGGTTGTAAACCCCTTGGGGAATTTCTCGGTTGCCTCATCGTCAGTCACCGCCGGAACAATGATGCAGTCCTCGCCGTCCTCCCAGTTGACGGGCGTTGCCACCTGGTGGTAGGCCGTCAGCTGCAGCGAATCGATCACCCGCAGGATCTCGGCGAAATTCCGCCCGGTAGAAGCCGGATAGGTCAATGTCAGCTTGACCTTCTTGTCGGGCCCGATCACGAACACGGACCTGACCGTGGCCTTGTCGTCCTCGTTCGGGTGAATCATATCGTACATGCTGGCCACCGATTTGTCCGGATCCGCGATCAGCGGGAAGTTCATGGTGGTATTCTGGGTCTCGTTGATGTCGCTGACCCAGCCGTGATGGGAGTCCAGCGGGTCCACGCTCACCCCGATTACCTTTACATTCCGCTTTTCAAACTCCGCCTTCAACTTGGCAACCGCGCCCAGTTCGGTGGTACAGACCGGCGTATAATCGGCGGGATGCGAGAACAGAATACCCCAGCCGTCTCCAAGCCATTCATGAAAGCGGACCGTGCCTTCGGTCGTCTCGGCCGTAAAATCGGGTGCGTCGTCCCCCAGTCGCAACGGCATAGCAGACCTCCTTATATATGTGAAACTTCGGGACGCTCCGGTTTACCGGGCGTTTTCGGGTAACCGAAACCCTTCCAACGCTTTTGCGAATACTGAGACCGATACCGGACAGGATAATAAAGAAAGGAACTGGAATATCGATGTCAAGGGATTTATCGAAAACAGGCGCATCATTTGCCTGGCAATGTACGGACGGCGCCGATGTCTGAAGTAACGGAAGAGGCCGCCATGCAGAGCCATGCGCGCCTGGTTGTCATCGGCGCCGGCATCGTTGGCTGCAGCGCGGTCTACCATCTTACGCGAATGGGCTGGAAGGACATTGCGGTCCTGGACCAGGGGCCGCTGTTCGATACCGGCGGCTCGACGTCCCACGCGCCGGGGCTTGTCTTCCAGACCAACTTTTCAAAGATGATGACCGGCCTGTCGGGAAAGACGGTTTCGTTGTACAACGCGCTGGACCTGGACGGCGAGCCCTGTTATTATTCTGTCGGGAGCTTTGAAGTCGCTTACACGCATGAGCGTCTGGAAGACCTGAAACGCAAACTGGGCGCCGCCAGGTCCTGGGAGCTGGAAGCCCACCTCATGTCGCCTGAAGAGGCCGGATCCAGGCTCCCTCTGCTCGATGCGGATCGGATTCATGGCGCGTATTATGTTCCCTCCGACGGCATCGCCAAAGCCGTACGCGCCTGCGAAGCGATGGCGCGCGCGTCGGAACCCGGCGCCGCGTTTCACGGTAAAACCACAGTCACCGGTATCGAGGTCGCCAACGGCACGGTGAGGGGGGTAAATACCGACCGGGGCCGCATTGCCACGGACCACGTGTTGATCTGCGCGGGAATCTGGGGCCCGCGCATCGGCCGCATGGCGTGTCTTTCCATTCCGCTCACCCCCGTGCAGCATCTCTACGCCCTCACCGCGCCGCTGCCGGAACTGGCGGGCGAAAACCGGGAGGTCGTCCATCCCATCCTGCGCCACCAGGACTCCGCCATGTATTTCAGGCAGCAGGGCGACCGGTACGGCATCGGCTCCTACAGACACGAGCCGCTTCTGGTGCGTCCGGACGACCTGGTCAGCCCGGATGAAGCCAGGCTTTCACCCTCCATCATGGAGTTCACCCCGGAGCACTTCGCGGCGGCGCGCGAAGCGGCGGACGAACTCCTTCCCGCCCTCAGGAACGCGAGACTCGACTACAGGATCAACGGTCTCTTCTCCTTTACGCCGGACGGACTGCCTCTTCTCGGAGAGTCCGTCGACGTTCGCGGTCTCTGGGTTGCGGAGGCCGTGTGGATCACGCATGGGGGCGGCGTCGGACAGGCCGTGGCGGAATGGATGGATTCCGGCGCACCCGGAATCGATCTGGGTGACGCCGACCTGAACCGCTTCGGTCCGCACGTCCACACCCGGGAATATGTCGAAGCCCGGGGGGCGCAACAGTACCGCGAGGTGTACGATATCATCCACCCGCTGGAACAGATGGACCATCCGCGCGGCCTGCGCGTGAGCCCGTTTCATCCGCGGCTTGAGGAACTCGACGCGGTGTTCTTCGAAAACGCCGGATGGGAGCGCCCGCAGTGGTTTGGCGCCAATGGCTTCCTCGTGGACGACGAAGACGACCTGCCATCGCGCGCCGGGTGGGAGGCGCGGTATTGGTCTCCCATCCAGGCCGCAGAGCACCGGGCCACCCGGCGCGGCGCGGGGCTGTGCGACATCACCCCGTTCACGAAGATTGAAATCGCCGGCGCGGGCGCCTTGGATTTTCTGCAGCGCATCGCCGCCAACCGGATCGACCGGCCGGTTGGAACGGTGATCTACACGGCGCTGCTCAACGCGAGGGGCGGCATTGTCGCCGACCTGACCGTCACCCGCGTGGCGGCCGACCGGTTCCTGGTTCTCACCGGTGCCGCGTCGGGGATGCGGGATCTGGCGTGGATTTCCCGCCACGCCCGGGATGAACGCGCCGTTCACGTCGCGGACGTGACCTCCGCCCGTTGCGGCCTGGGCCTCTGGGGTCCCGAAGCCCGAAGGATCCTCCAGCGGGTCTGCGGTGACGACCTGACGAACCGAGCGTTCCCCTATTTTTCCGCGCGGGAGATCCGGATCGGCGCCGTTCCCGTCCTCGCGCTGCGGCTGTCCTACGTGGGAGAACTGGGATGGGAGCTCTACGCGCCCGCTGAATTCGGGCTCCGCCTGTGGGACACGCTCCGGGAGGCCGGCGGCGACCACGGGCTCGTCGCGTTGGGCGGCGGGGCATTCGACTCGCTCCGCCTTGAAAAGGGATACCGGCTGTGGGGCGCGGATATCCAAACGGAGTACAACCCGTATGAAGCCGGCCTGGGATGGGCGGTCAGACTCGATAAGGGCGACTTCACGGGACGGGACGCCCTGCTGAGAATCCGGGAAGAGGGAATCCAACGGAAGCTCTGCTGCCTTACCCTGGACGATCCGGAAGCGGTTGTAATGGGCAAGGAACCCATACTGGACGGCAACCACGTTCTCGGGTACGTCACCAGCGCCAATCACGGATACACCGTAGGCCGATTCATCGCCTATGGCTACCTCCCGCTGGATTACGCGAAAACAGGCACATCCGTGGAAATCGAATACTTCGGCGAACGCTATCCGGCCACGGTTTCGCGCGAACCGCTCTACGACCCCCGCGGGGAAAGAATGAAATTGTGACGGGCTAAACCGGGCGTGCGGGAATCAGGGTACCCACAAGGGGTGCCCCTACACCATCACGGTCGGTCGTGGATGAATGAGGAGGAGAGGTAGAGGCGAATTGGGGGAACATCCTGCACCGATTGAAATCCGCTGGATTGACAACAAATGTTGCGATGTCTTACCACCTGCGCGGAATTGTTCGAATTGTAGGGGCGCCCTTTGTGGGCGCCCGCCTGTCTTTCGTCTCGCTCGAGGGCTTGACATCGCCCGATAAAGTAATTACTATAATTACATAACGTCCTTCATAGTTTAAATCCAACCAGAGGTCGGCAATATGGCAATCCGGGATGTCAAACTTATCGCTATTGGCAACTCCAGGGGTATTCGGCTACCGAAAGCTGTGCTGCAGAAATACGGATGGGGAGACTCGCTCGTAATGGAAGAGACCGAACGAGGGATTTTGCTTTATGGGAAAGAACGTAACAAGCTGTCCTGGAAGGAAACATACCGCGAGATGGCCGCTGAGAATGAAGACTGGAGCGACCTCGATGCGACGATCGCCGATGGTCTGGACTGATGTCCACATTTCCCCGCCGATACACGATATATTTGGCCGACGTCAATCCCACCGTCGGTGGAGAAATCCGAAAGGTTCGCCCGGTTGTGGTCGTCAGTCAGGATGAGATGAACAGGTTTCTGGATACGGTAGTCGTCTGTCCTCTTACCTCGTCGCTCCATCCTCATTGGCGGGCTCGAATGCAGATCGAGTGTACAGGCCGAAAGGCTGAGATTGCCGTGGACCAGATTCGCACCATTAGCAAACAGAGACTAATGCAACGAATTGACAATCTGTTCGCCGACGAAGCGGCGCAACTCCGCCGCCTCATCACCGAGATGTACGGGGAATAGCGACAATCATGGGAAGCTGTGGATTCAACTGGAGCAGTCAACACGATTGCTCGAACTGAGATAGGGGTTCTCCTGCGCTATAAGGGCTCGTGTATACCGCAGCGAATCTGACGTAAGAATATCGGCATGGTCGATTCGTCGACTGGTCTGGCCGGTCCTCATTGATCGAGGATCGGCCTTTTTGTGGTTCGCCTGCACAGACCGCCTTGATTTTAGAGTCTTTCAGTAAGCCTTCA
>JAAXHE010000185.1 GCA_012271065.1 Candidatus Latescibacterota bacterium | reverse complement strand
GGAGAAGCGCTGAAAGCATCTAAGCGCGAAGCCCACTCCAAGATAAGATATCCCGTGGGTTAACCCACCTGAAGGCTCCTTGTAGACTACAAGGTCGATAGGTCGCAGGTGTAAGCGCAGCAATGCGTTCAGCCGAGCGATACTAATCAGCCGTGCGGCTTGATCAATTAATGGTTTCTCGGCGGATCGTGCGTGCGTTTTGTTTGCAGCGGGATCCTGTTCCGTATTCGGTTGTCCGTTTTGTTTTCCTGGTGGCTATAGCGGAGGGGATACACCTCTTCCCATTCCGAACAGAGAAGTTAAGCCCTCCAGCGCCGATGGTACTGCTTGGGTAGCCTTGTGGGAGAGTAGGTCGCTGCCGGGAAACTACAACAGGGTCCGGGATTCGAACGAATCCCGGACCCTGTTGACGTTTTGGCGCGAAGAAAGACTTGACAGGCGTGAAAGTTCTGTATTAATTGTTCGTTTCGCGCCTGAATGAAACATGCGATTTGCATTCGGGTCGATGGCGCTTGCGGGCGATGGACACGACGGTACTTTTTTGTGTCTTTACAGGAGGAGGCGCGTGAATAGCGAAACGCCTGACAGGATTCGGAACGTTGCCCTGGTTGGTCACAGCAGCACCGGAAAGACCTCGCTGGCCGAAGCGCTGCTTTACTCCGCGGGTGAGAGCAATCGATTGGGGACGGTCGATGCCGGCACGACAAAGTCGGATTTCGCCGAGCCCGAGATTGCCCGGAAAATCTCCATCAGCATGTCAATGTTGCACTGCGGTTGGAATGGCGCAAAGGTCAATATTCTGGACGCGCCTGGATATGCGGATTTTATAGGCGACGCCAAGGCGGCGCTCTGGGCGGCGGACAATGCGGTACTCCTTGTTCACGCGGCAAACGGCGTGGAGATCGGGACTGACAAGGCCTGGGGAATTGCGGAATCCTTCGGGCGTCCCCGCCTGTTTTTTGTCAACCACGTCGACAAGGAATTTGCCGACTTTGACAAAGTTCTCAATGAACTTCAGGAGCAGTACGGGCGACACGTGCTTCCGTTTCAGATGCCGGTCAACCAGGGCGCCGGCTTTAACCAGATCATCGACGTACTGAATCAAAAGCTGCTGACGTATCCGGCCGATGCGAACGGAAAACCCGAAGTAGGCGAAGTGCCTGCCGACCTTCGCGACGACGTCGAGACTCTGCGGGAACAGATCGTCGAAGCGGCGGCCGAGAGCGACGATGAGTTGACGGAGAAATACCTGGAGGAGCTGGATCTTTCGGAAGAGGATCTCTCTCGCGGACTGAAGCTCGGCATCCTGAACGGAACGACGGTTCCGGTCCTTTGCGGCGATGCCTCCAGAAATATCGGCGCCGATCAGTTGCTGGACTTCCTCGTCGATAATATGATGTCTCCGTCTGAAGTGTCCGCCACTGGCGGACGTATGGTGGCAACCGACGAACCGGCCGAACTCCGGCCGTCTGCGGACGGGCCGCTTGCCGCCGTCGTGTTCAAGACCGTTTCGGAGACCGTCGGCGATCTGTCATTCGTCCGCGTGTATTCCGGATCGCTGCCGGCATCCTCCGAGGTGTATAATTCGAGCGGAAAAACGGCCGAACGGGTAGGGCAGATCTACGCCCTGAACGGCCAGGACCGCGAAGAGGTGCCGTTTATTTCTGCCGGAGACATGGGGGCGCTGGTCAAGCTGAAAGACACGCATAGCGGCAATACGCTGTGCGAACGGCGCAACCAGGTGGAGGTCGCGCCGCTGGATTTCCCGCATCCGCTGATACGTATCGCGGTGGAGCCGAAATCACGCGGAGACGAAGAGAAGATCAGCATGGGTTTGCAGCGTATTCACGAGGAAGATCCAAGTTTCATCGCCGGATACGATGCGGAGCTGAAACAGATCATCGTTCAGGGTCAGGGAGAGCTGCACCTCGACGTCGTACTCGAAAAACTGAGGCAGAAGTTCGGCGTAGAGGTGATCACTGTCGAGCCGAGGATTCCGTATCGGGAGACCATCACGTCTCACGCCGAAGGTCACCACCGGCACAAGAAGCAGACCGGAGGGCGCGGGCAGTTCGGCGAGGCGTACCTGCGAATCGAGCCGGCGAGCCGCGGCGAAGGATTCGAGTTTCAGGATGAGGTGGTGGGCGGCGCCATCCCCCGCAATTATATTCCCGCGGTTGAAAAAGGGGTTGTCGAAGCGATCGAACGTGGGGTGCTTGCCGGGTACAATGTAGTGGATACGCGGGTTACTGTCTACGATGGATCGTATCACCCGGTCGATTCGTCCGAAATGGCCTTCCACATGGCGGGTTCCCAAGCCTTCCAGAAGGCGTTTATGAGCGCACGGCCGATTCTGCTGGAGCCCATTTGTCGTGTAACGGTCATGGTGCCGGAGAAATATATGGGCGATGTGATGGGTGATCTGAACAGCCGCCGGGGCAGGATTCAGGGAATGGACCCCGAAGGCAGTTTTCAGGTCATTCGGGCCGAAGTACCGCTGGCGGAGCTGTATAAGTACTCGACTTCGCTACGTTCGATGACACAGGGAACGGGCGACTATACAATGGAATTCGACCATTACGAACCCGTACCCGCCGAACTGACCCGGAAGATCGTAGAAGCCTCCAGGAAGAAGGAGGGCGAAGCCGTAGAGGCGTGATTCGGCTCAGGAACCGATGGCCTCAGGCGATGTCCTCCAGGACATCGCCTGCTTTTGTTTATGGCTGTCGGCCCTCATGAACCGCGGAACCTCCGCGGGCAAAGCACGGTTCTGGCGCCCGGGCCGCCGAATTGCCGCCCGCGTCGGATCATGAGAGACGGAAAATCCGCGAGCAAATTTGCTCGTTTTTGTATTGCCTAAATATCTATTTGTTGCTATATTATCAAATAGTTAGAGCGATTTTTTTTCGGGAAGTTTGTCGTTCTTCGACGAAGGTGGGCGGTTTATGGCCGGTCATTCGAAATGGGCGAATATCAAGCATAGAAAAGGACGTGCGGATGCCGCCAGGGGCAAGCGGTTCACCAGGCTGATCAGAGAAATCACGGTGTCCGCGAGGGAAGCAGGCGGGGACGAGGCGAATAATCCACGGCTCAGGGCCGCCATTCTAAACGCAAAATCGGAAAATATGCCGGCCGCCAATATAGAACGCGCGGTCAAGAAAGGCACCGGCGACCTGCCGGGTGAATCGTACGAAGGTGCGGTGTACGAGGGATATGGCCCGGGCGGGGTCGCGCTCTTTATCGAGGTTTTGACCGACAACAGAAATCGCACCGTATCTCAGGTGAGGCATCTCCTGAACAAGCACAATGCCAGTATGGCCGAAAGCGGCTCGGTAGCCTGGGTTTTCGATCAGAAGGGGCTGGTTGTCGTGTCCAGAGAAAACGCCGACGAAGAGACACTGATGTTGGCTGCCCTCGAAGCCGGCGCCGAAGACATCGTTGAAGACGACGCCGTTTACGAAGTTTACACGTCACCCCAGGGTTTCGGGCCTGTACAAAAGGCGCTTGCGGCGCGGCAGATCCCCTTTGAGCGGGCCGAGCTGACGCGGGTGCCTCAGAATACGGTGACCGTAGAAGGGAATACGGCGGTACGCCTGATCCGCCTGCTGGAGACGCTGGAGTCTCAGGACGACGTCCAGCGAGTCTATGCGAATTTCGAGATGGACGAAGAGGAACTGTCGGCGCTGATGTCGCCCTGAGTCAACGGTATCTGCTGTATCGGCCGATTTATTCAAACACGTACACCCCGAAGCGGACTCTGATTACTCCCCCTGACAGCCAGTTGAAAAAACCCATCCGGGCTACGGCCGGCCCTTGCGGTCGAAATAC
>JAAXHE010000186.1 GCA_012271065.1 Candidatus Latescibacterota bacterium | reverse complement strand
CCCATCTGGCTGATGTGCATGCGGATAAAGTCGATCAGCCGGTCCTGAATGAGCGGCGTCCACTCTCGCGGGTGGTTGAAGAGTTCCCCCATGGCGATGGGCGTGGCGCATTGCTGCCTGATGTTATGGAACCACTCTAGGTCTTCCGGCGCGAGCGGGTCCTCCAGGAAGAACAGCCTGAAGGGTTCCGCGTCTTTCGCGAACTGGACTGCGTCCACAGGTACGAGCCGTTCGTGAATGTCGTGGAGGAGTTCGATGTGCGGGGCCGAATTTGCGCGGACGTGGCCGATCATGTCGAGGACCCCCCGCGCGTATTCCCGCGGGTCGTAGCAGGCCCCTTCCTGAGCCCCTTCCGGGCCGCGCAGGCGGGACGTTCTACCTCCGTACCCTCCCATCTGAACGCGGATGTGCTGATAGCCCTGTTCATGGAATTTCAGGACGTTGTCCAGGACTTCGTTTTTCTCCAGGCCGTCGGCGTGCGCGTAACAGGCCGCGGCTTCGCGGCATTTGCCCCCCAGAAGCTGGTACACGGGCATCCCCGCACGCTTGCCCTTGATGTCCCACAGCGCGATATCCACGCCGGAGATCGCGTTGTTGAGCACGGGACCGTTGCGCCAGTACCCGTTGACCATGGACATCTGCCAGATGTCTTCGATGCGGTCGACGTCGCGTCCGATGAGAAACGGTTTCAGGTGTTTTTCAATGGCGGCATGGACGGCGTGAAATCGCTGGGTAAACGTGGCGCAGCCGAGACCGTAGAGTCCGGGTTGGGACGTGAGGATTTTGACCACGATGAGGCGTGATCCCGCGGGCTGGGTGAGGATGGTTCTGACGTCGCGAATGGTGACGGGCAAGGGTGGACTCCGGGTTATTGGAGATGGATATAGACGTTAACCGCGCCCCGGGGCTTCTTTAATAAGGTCTGCGCGGTGAATTGTCCACGGATTTTTTCGGGGGTGGCCGGGTGATGAAACCGAACTGGTGCCACGCATGGACGCGTCGGAAGGAATACGGTTTCTAAAGCCGTCCTTCTTTCTGAAGGATGTCTCCCGCGATGGCGTAGGTGGTTCCGTGCATGCCGATGACGACGAGACCCAGGCCCTCGGCCAGGTATCCGCCGGGGTACATGTTCGGAATGACGGTGCATTCATAGTTGTGTGGATGTGTGGGCAACTGATGGACCTGGAAGCGGTAGTTGTCGTATTTTTCCACCGGACGAAGCGGAGGAAACCCTTCGAAGAGGGAGTAATCCGCGATGCCGCCGATTTCGAGGATGACGTGGTCGACTTCGAGCATTTCACGGCAGCCATTGCGGCCAAGGTCGACGAGGCCAGCGGATGCTCCCTGTTCGAATCCGGTAACACGGGTTTCATAGCGGGTATTCAGGCGGGGGGACCGGCTTTCCATGATTTCGGCGATCCGCGCGTAGTATGGCAGGCCGTAGCGGCTGTCCGATATGAGGCGCCAGTGGCGATCGAAGGGCTGGCGCATGACGTAGTGGACGTGCCTGCCCGCATCGTGCAGTTCGGTTGCCGCCCAGTCGGCGGACCGGCCGCCACCCACGACGAGAATGCGTTTGCCGGGACAGCTCCCGGGTTGATCGTAGCCTGATGTGACGAACGGGAGATGTTCGCCCGGTACATTGAGTTTCCGTGGGATGCAGCGCTGGCCCACCGCGTAGACCAGGTACTTGCACGTGTAGCGACGTGTGGTTTCCGCGCCTGAGACGCGGGATGTGAGCATGAATCCCGCGTCGTGGGGCTGGATGCGGGTCACGCGTTCGTTTTTGCGAATTTGGTCTTCGACTTCGAAACGGCCCGGTACGGCGTGGTAATAATCCAGGAGGTGATGTTTCGCGATCAACGCGTTGACGTCCAGATCTATCTGTCGTTCGCGGATGTGACGATCAAGCGGATAAAAGGCGAATTCCATCCATTGCCCCGGCGAAAGCGTGAGCATGTTTTCCGGTACATTGTTCCACACGCCGCCGACCTCTTCCTGTGTGATCAGCAATACGTCGACGGGTTCGTGCCTGCGGAATTCGAGGGCGATTTCATTCTGCCCGCGGAATTTCTGTCCGGGATGGTGGAGAATGCGAAACAGGTCCACGGGACGGATGCCGGCGTTCACCACGGCTCCGAAATCGAGGCCGAGCAGCGTGCCGTTTTCCTCGCGAAGATAGCGGTCGACCTGCTCGTATCGACTGCGAAACAGGTCGCCGCCGCGATAATACGGGCGCCATCCGCCGAGTACGGCGGCCAGCGGCAGACCGGCCGGACCCCCGCCCACGATGATGACGGTATGGTGCTCGGTTGTGACCATGGTATTTTCGCCAAAACGGTCGGACGGCCAGGGTCCGCGAGACGCCGGTTGCCGCCCGTACGCGCACAGCCTGCGGGCCGTACCTGTGGCCCGGAACCTCGCCGATGGGGGGCGAACCGGGGCGTGGATGGTTCGGCCGAATACCAGCGGGACAGACCTTGACTTCAACCCTTTAATGCCGTATGATGGTGCTCCTGCAGAAGCGGCTACAAAGTAGATCGGAGGCCCCGGGGAGTCAAGCCGAATATAGTCGATCAGAAGGGGGGAAGTCTATGGCGGACGCAGATCAGCTGGATGTTGGGGAGATTCGGGCGCAGGACCGGGCGCACGTGTGGCATCCGATGGTACAGCACCGGACTCTGGAACACCGGGATCTCATGGTCGTCCACCGGGGTAAGGGAACCACCGTCGTGGACGCGGAGGGTCGGGAGTTCCTGGATGCTTACGCGGGGCTCTGGAACGTCAACGTCGGATACGGCCGCCGTGAGATCGCAGACGCCGTATACGAACAGATGCTGCAGCTTTCCTACTATCCCCATCTCCAGGTGAATCTTCCCGCCGCCAGGCTGGCATCCAGGCTGGCCGACCTCCTGCCCGGTGATCTGAACCATCTGTTCTTCTCCAACAGCGGCTCGGAGGCTAACGAGACCGCGCTGAAGATCGCGCGGCAGTATGGTCGGCAGAAGTACCCGGGCGAGAACCGGTTCAAGGTGATTGCGAGATACCAGGGCTATCACGGGTTCACGTTTGGTGCGATGTCCGCGACGGGACAGGTTGCCAGGAGAGCGCGGTTCGAACCCCTGATGCCGGGGTTTCTGCACGTGAACCCGCCTTATTCTTTTCGCTTCGGGACGAAACTGACCTATCCCGACGGCGGCGTGGCGTGTGCGAACGAGGTCGAAGAGGTCATTGTCCGGGAGGACCCGGCAACGGTTGCGGCGGTCATTGCCGAGCCGATCATCGGCGGCGGCGGCGTGATCATCCCGCCGGACGGGTACCTGCCGCGCCTTCGTGAAATCTGCGACCGATATGGCGTGCTGCTGATCTTCGACGAGGTCATTACCGGATTCGGCCGGACGGGCAAGCTGTTTGCCGCCGAGCACTGGGGTGTGGTTCCGGATATGATGACCATGGCGAAGGGTGTGTCCAGCGGCTATCTGCCTCTCGGAGCGTGCGCTGTGACGCCTGAGGTGTTTGAAACCTTCATGGGCGATCCCGATGAGCGTCGGGAATTCTCCTCGGTGTCCACGTATGGCGGGCATCCGGTCTGCTGTACGGCGGCTCTGGCGAATCTGGATATTCTGACCGCCGAACGACTGTGGGAGAATTCCGCGGAAGTGGGGGCTTACCTTCTGGATGGGTTGAAAGGGCTGAAGTCTCCGTTCATCGGCGAAGTGCGGGGCAAGGGGCTGATGATCGCCGTCGAGCTTGCGGCCCAAAGCGGCGATATGCTGGATGCCGCGCGGGTTGCCGCGGTGCAGGCCGGCATCCTTGAACGGGGCGTGATCGTTGGTCGCATGAGCCACGTGATGGACGGACCCGAGAGTATTTTCTTCCTGGCGCCGCCCCTGATCCTGACGCAAAGCGAAGCGGACCGGATCGTGTCGGCGTTCGAGTCGGGATTGAAACGTATCTCCTGATGGAGGTCTGCCTGGTTAACGACAGCGGAACACCGGACCCTCTGAGCGGGCAGACCGCGCGCGGGAAGACCGGGTGGCACTTACGCGCGTATTGAACAGGCAGCGACCTGCTGATGTGGCCGGCTTCCTGATCTATCCGGGGCTGGCGACGCTGCTCCTGCGGACACGCTTGTAGATCGCGTATGCAGGCCTGTTTCCGACACTACGTCGCCCTTCGGAAGGAGATGGACGCCTGGCTGGCGCAGAGCCGCCGCATGGACCCTCCAGGAAGGCACGGCGGCGGCTCGGAAGCGGCCGTCTCCTGGAGGCAGCCGGGGGCCGCCTGGCAGCACGTCTCGCTCCCGCCCGGCGGCGAGGTCGAGACGGCGTTGCCAGAGGAGGATTGGCAATGAAATATCGTACGCTGGGACAGACAGGTCTGACGGTTTCGGAAATAGGACTCGGCGCGTTTCCCATATCCGGGATGCAGCGGCAGGAGGACGGTACCCGGTTCGGATGGACAGGTACCGAGGATGCCGAGTCGATTGCGCTGATTCATCGGTGCGAAGAACTCGGCATTAATCTGATTGACTCCGCTGAGAGTTACGGGGACGGACACAGCGAGGTACTTACGGGCAAGGCGCTGCGCGGACGGAGAGATAAATGGATTGTGGCCACAAAGGTCCAGCCGAACGCCGGTATCGATTCTGGATCAAGGGATGTGTCAGCAGTGCGGCGTCGAGTCACAGAAGCGTGTGAGCTCAGCCTGAAGCGTCTGGCGACCGACTACATCGATGTCTATCAGCTGCACGCCGTTCCCTACGAGTGGGCGATGCCGGCGGTAATGGACGCGCTTGCCGGGCTCCGACAGTCGGGAAAGGTCCGGTGGTACGGTATTTCGACCAATGACAGGCAGGCGGTGGAGAAGCTAGGTTCGTTCGGACCCGTCCACATGTTGCAGGTGGGCTACAATTTGCTGGAGCGGTCGGCGGAAGGGTTTTTGCACTGGGCGAAGGCCGAGAATATCGGCACGTTGATTCGCGTGCCTCTTGCAAAAGGGCAACTGACGGGCAAGTATTTCGGCGCGCGGGCACGGACGATCCCGGAAAACGACGTGCGATACGAACGATTCAACAAACCCGAGACGGTCGATGGCCTGAAGCGCCTGCCGCAGTTGCTTTTCCTGCAGAACCGCACACGAACGATGGCGCAGGCGGCGCTGCGTTTCGTGCTGGATCATCCGGCCGTATCCTGCGTGATTGCCGGCGCCAAGAACCGCCGGCAGGTCGAGGATAACGCCGACACCGCAGGAATGCCTCCTCTTACCGATGCCGAACTCGAACGGGCGATTCCGATCGCGGATACAATCGGGACGCCCGGCTGGATCTAGCAGGAGGAGGTTTATGTCTTCCACAGTCCGCATAGGCGTAATCGGTTGCGGGCGGATCCTGAACGCACACTTGCGCGGGTTACGTGTCCTGCAGGATTCCGGGTTTGGGGATTGCTTCCGGGTTACGGCGCTCTGCGCGAGAAGAGGTGAGGACGCCCTCCGATTTCGAATCCGCGGCGAAGGACCGGGGCCCAGACCGGCGCCGGTGGAAGCCCCTGGTGACCCGTTGAACGCGCCGCACGCGTACATCAGCGATTTGCATTCCGGTCAGGAAACGGCGGTTTACACGGACTATCGCGAGATGCTGGAACGCGGGCCGGTCGACGCGGTGTGCATCCTGACGGGACACGATACGCATCACACCATCGCCATTGATGCCATGCGTGCCGGCAGGCACGTGACGGTCGAAAAGCCGATGGCGATCTCGGTAAGGGCCGCACAGCGGATGTGTGAAGTGGCTTCCGAGACGAACACGGTGTTGAGCGTCGCGGAAAACGTGAATTTTACTCCCGTGGTGCGAGCGAACCGGTGGGCCGTCAGGGAGGGATTGATCGGCGACGTACAGATGGTCTACCGCGGAGCGATCGGGTTCCGGTCTCACCGTCCTGATCTTGTCGCCGCGCGCACGCCGTGGAGGCAGTCGAAACTGGGCGCCGGGGGCGGGGTGTCGATCGATCTGGGCGTGCATCTCTTCAATGGGGTTCGGACGATCTGCGGACCGGTGCATTCGGTTCAGGCCCTGTGGCGGACGCTCGAGCCGGTCAGGGTGCTGATGTCGGACGACGACGTGAGGGTTGCGGATGAGGTCGAAAACCAGGTGGACGACGTGTTCTTTTCGAACTTCAGGCTGGCGAACGGTGCGATCGGGCACATGGCGGTGGCGCGCAGCGCCAGGGGCACGCAAATCGGGGTGCCGGGCGGCACGAATGTATTCGGCAGCACGGGGGCGTTGTCAGACGGTAAGGTCTTCGCGGGGAATGGGACCGGGGAAGACGTTTTGCAGCGGTTCCAACGAGAGGCCACGGATCGAGAGCGGGACGAAGCGATGCCGGGCGGGATCACCGATGCATTCGCGCTGGAGAACCTGGACTGGCTGCGGGCGATCCGCGACGGTTCGCCGGCGCGGATGTCCGGCGAGGAGGGGACGGTCGATCTGGCCCTGAGCTACGCGATCCTGGAGTCCGGACTGCTCGGAAGGGAGGTCGCGCTGGACGAAATGCTGCGCGGCGAGGCCGACGGATACCAAGTGCCGATCAACGCGCATTATGGGCTGTAGTGCGACCCCCTGCGGGTGGAATTCGACGATTGCAACGGCCCACCTGCACCGGGCGGGCTGGTTTCCTTTTCTGGGGTCTCATCGTCTTTCGATTTCGAGGTTGCGGAACCAGATCTGACTGGCGTGGTCCTGCAGGCCGATGTGCCCGGTCCGGTTCATTTCGGAGTATGCGCGGTTGAATTTGTTGGGCGTGCCGTCGGGGTTCCGGCCCGGGGTGGTCCAGCGGCTCAGGTCCATTTCGGTGACTCGCTCGCCGTTCAAATCAACCCGGATGTTGTCGTCCACGGCGCAGAGGACCATGTGATTCCATTCGCCCGCGGGTTTGCAGGCGTTGTGCGTGGGGGCCTGGACGTCATAGACCGCGCCGCAGCACTTTGCGGTTGCGGGGTTCCGGCCGTGTGTGTCGAGGATCTGGATTTCGATTCCGGTCTGCACGGGGTCGTCCAGATCGGTCCATCTGAAGAAAACGCCGCTGTTGGCGCCAGGCGGGTGCTTGAACTCGAGCGACAGCTCGAAATTCCTGAACCGGTCCTTCGTATAATACAGGTATTCGCCCTTTTCCGCGGTGCAGAAGATACAGCCACGATCTACCGTCCAGCCATCGGGATTGCCCGTGGCTGCCCAGCCGTCGAGGGTTTCGCCGTCGAACAGGCGCATGTATCGTCCTTTCGATGATCAGGTAATGGAAACCTGCTGCCGTCGGGTTTATCCCGTCTGCCGGTATCGGCATCGGAAACACGGGAACCATTGCGTGGCAATATCTGTCAAACCGGACGAAAAACAAAGCGAAAGTCACACTCGGTTGAGGAGGAATTGACATGGTGGGTCGAATGACACGCGGGCTTTTTTTATTGCTTCTCTTACCGGCCGGCATTCACGCCGACAACTGGCCGCAGTGGCGCGGTCCTCAGCAGAACGGGGTGAGTTCGGCCCGGAATCTTCCCGCGTCGTGGAGCCTGGAAAAGAATATCGTCTGGAAGACGGAGCTGCCGTCTTGGAGCGGCAGCACGCCCATTGTCTGGAACGATCGCATCTTTCTGATGTCTCCATCGCCTGCGCGCACGCCGGAGGAGAGGGAACCGGGCGGTCCTGAGATATTCATTCTATGCCTGTCCAGAAAGGACGGCGGTGAACGCTGGCGGCGCAAATTGGACGAAGGCAACGATCTGTGGCGCAAGCACAACAATACGTCGCCTTCGCCCGTCACGGACGGCGCGCACGTGTGGGCCGTTACGGGGAATGGCGTTGTCGCGTGTCTGAACATGGACGGAAAGGTGGTGTGGACCCGCGACATTCAGAGAGACTACGGCGAATTCGGCCTGAATTTCGGGTATGCGTCCTCGCCGATTCTGTACGACGGCAAGCTCATCCTTCAGGTGCTTCACGGATCGTACACCGATGATCCCTCGTACATCGTCGCGCTGGACGCCGGGAGCGGTAAGGAAGCCTGGCGTGAAACGCGCGCGACCGACGCCTCCAGGGAGTCTCCGGATTCGTACACGACCCCCGCGCTTCTGAATCTCTCCGGCGGCACTCAGATTGTCGTAACCGGCGGGGATTGCGTGACCGGGCACGATCCGGCCACGGGACGTGAGATCTGGCGGGCTGATGGCCTGAATCCGGAGCGGCGGGGGAACTACCGCATCGTAGCGTCTCCCGTTGTCGTCGGCGATATGATCTACGCGCCGCCCCGGCGGCGTCCCTTGCTGGCCTTGGCTGGCGGCGGGACCGGCGATGTCTCCGGAAATGTGAAATGGAAGTGGGAGGGCGCGGCCGCTCCGGATGTGCCCACGCCGGTCTGTGACGGGAGATATTTTTACATGGTTGACGACCGCGGCCTGGCAACGTGTCTGGACGCGGAGACCGGCGCCGTCGTCTGGGGCCCAGAGAGAACCGCGCAGGGTACGGTGAGCGCGTCGCCGCATCTCGCTGACGGCAAGTTGTTCCTGTTGAACGAATATGCCGTGACAACCGTCCTGGCCGCCGGCCCGAATTTCAAAGTCCTCGCCACAAACGAACTCGACGATACGTACACGCTGTCGTCTCCCGTCTCCTCCGGGTCTCATCTCTTTATGAGGACGGCGACGCATTTGTACTGCATCGGCAATAAAGCCGAATAAGAATTGATCTTCTTTGCGAAATCTGATAGGCGTTGACACTGTGGTGCAGAATCATATATTGGTGCCGTTTCTGTTACCAGCCCGTTGAAAAAGCCCATCCGGGCTACGGCCGGCCCTTGCGGTCGAAATACTGCGTTGCGCGCATTGTCTTCGCCCACAATGGCTCGTCCTCGCCTGCAGAGCGACTTTATCAACGGACTGTTACGGCTTCGGAATCGGACATGGGGGGTTATATGGCCACGCGACTGAATATCGGTCTTCTGGGATATTCGTTCATGGGCAAAGCGCACACGAACGCGTTCCGCAAGGTACCGATGTTCTTTCCCGAAACGGGCGTCGAACCGGTCATGAAGGTGATCTGCGGTTCAAACAGGGAAAACGTGGCGGCGGCCGCGCGTACGTTCGGATGGGAGGAGTACGATACGGACTGGGAGAACGTGGTCGCCCGCGACGATATCGACGTAATCGATATCTGCACGCCCGGGAATCTGCATATGCCGATGGCGATCGCCGCCCTCGAAGCCGGCAAGCATGTCATCTGCGAGAAGCCGCTCGCAAATAACCTGGACGAGGCCAGGGCCATGCTGCGGGCTGCGGAGAAATCCAGCGCGAAGACCATGGTCGCTTACAACTACCGACGCGTTCCGGCGGTCGCACTGGCCAGACAACTGATAGAAGAGGGCCGGATCGGACAGATCTATCACTGGCGGGCGGTGTATCTGCAGGACTGGATCATCGACCCGGATTTCCCGATGGTCTGGCGTTTCGAGAAGGACAAGGCGGGTTCCGGGCCGCATGGGGATTTGAATGCGCACATTATCGACCTGGCGCTGCATCTCGTCGGAGACATCCAGTCCGTCGTGGCCGCCGATACGACGTTTATCAGAGAACGACCGCTGGCGGATTCAATCGACGCGTCTCTGGGGGCCACAGGCGGGAAATCGGACCGGATGGGAACGGTCACGGTGGACGACGCAACGCTGTTCCTGGCGCGATTCGGAAACGGCGCCCTGGGTTCGTTCGAAGCGACCCGGTTTGCGGCGGGCAGGCGCAACCACAACCGGTTCGAAATCAACGGAAGCAAAGGAAGTATCGCGTTCAATCTGGAAAAAATGAACGAACTCCAGTTCTATTCCCGCGAGGACGAAGGGCATATCCAGGGTTTCCGCGAGATCATTGTGAATGAAGGGGTACATCCGTACATATCGGCCTGGTGGCCGCCGGGCCATATCGTCGGGTGGGAGCATACGTTCGTGCACGAGGTAAAGGACTTTTTCCAGGCGATCGTCAACGACCGGGAGGCTTCACCGAATTTCAGGGAAGGCGCGCGGGTCCAGGCTGTACTGGAGGCGGCCAGCGATTCGGCGAAATCAGACCGGTGGCGGGATGTCCCGGAAGTATAAAGCCCTGCATTCGCCTGCGTGCATCGCATTAGACGCGGGAGCCGGGAGCAGCTGGAAGGAGCAACGGTTATGGCGAGACCATGCACTTTGTTTACGGGTCAGTGGGCAGACCTCCCCCTCGAGGCGATGGCGGAGAAAGCCGCAGGGTTCGGATACGAGGGTTTGGAGCTGGCCTGCTGGGGAGACCATCTGGACGTCCGTGAAGCGGCCTCCAGCAACGGCTATTGCCGAAGCCGTCACGAGATCCTGGAAAAGCACGGGCTGAAGTTCTGGGCCATCAGCAATCACCTCGCGGGGCAGGCGGTTTGCGACAATATCGACGACCGCCACCAGTCGATACTGCCGCCGCACGTGTGGGGCGATGGCAATCCGGACGGCGTGAAACGCCGCGCGGCCGAAGACATGATAACGTCGGCGGAGGCGGCAAGGGCGTTGGGCGTCAGCGTGGTGAACGGGTTTACGGGATCGTCCATCTGGCATCTGCTGTATTCGTTTCCGCCGGTGTCGCCGGATGCGATAGACGCGGGTTTCAGGGACTTCGCGGATCGATGGAATCCCATTCTCGATGCGTTTGCGAAGAACGACGTCCGGTTTGCACTGGAGGTGCATCCCACGGAAATCGCGTTCGATACCGCCTCGGCCGCACGGGCGGTAGCGGCGCTGGGTGGCAGGAGCGAGTTCGGATTCAATTACGATCCGAGCCACCTCGTCTATCAAAACGTGGATTACGTGGCGTTCATCCGGGAATTCAAGGACCGCATCTACCACGTGCATATGAAAGACGCGTATCTGTCGCCGCTGCCCACGCGAGCGGGGATTTTCGGCGGCCACACCGAGTTCGGCGACCCCGATCGCTCGTGGGACTTCCGGTCCCTGGGCCGTGGCAGCGTGGACTTCGAAGAGATCATTCGCGCGTTGAACGACATTGGCTACGGCGGGCCCCTGTCCGTGGAGTGGGAAGATTCCGGAATGGACCGGGAACACGGTGCCGCGGAGGCGTGTGCCTTCGTAAACAGCGTGGATTTCGAACCGTCGGCCGTGGCGTTCGACGCGGCGTTCGCGGAATAGCAGACGGATGTTCGACTCACGCATACCGTCCCGGAGATAGTATGCCGAATGGCATTTCGCTTTCGGGACGCGGGACTCGCGGTCAGCAGGGCGTGTCATCAGGCCTGCCGGCCGCTTTTTCTTAGATGCTGTGTTGGAATTTCCGGCGCGAAGACCGCCGGGGATTTTAATACCGCTTCGGAGGGAGAGATCGTCAATGTGGATGCGTTTTCTGCTTCTGTTCCTGGCGCCGGTACTCGTCGCCTGCGAGGCCGAACGCCCCAGGACCCTGGTGTTCGGCAGGGGCGGCGATACCGTGGGGCTGGATCCCGCGCTGGAGACCGATGGCGAATCATTCAAGGTCTGCGACAATATATACGATAACCTGGTAACCTTCCGCCCTGAAAATACCGAGTTGGCCCCCGGGCTGGCGGAGTCCTGGACGGCATCGGACGACCTCAAAACGTGGACGTTTAAACTCAGGCGGAACGTCGTGTTCCACGACGGCACTCCGTTCACCGCGGATGCGGTCGTGTTCTCGCTTGCCAGACAGTTTAAGCCCGACCATCCCTTTCACCGCGTGGAGGGAGCATTCCAGTATTGGAACAGCATGTCGATGAGCGAGATCGTCAGCGATGTGAAGAGAGTGGACGATCATACGGTTTCCATTGAGCTGACGCGTCCCAATGCGCCGTTTCTATCGAATCTCGCGATGAATTTCTGCGGGATCGTGAGTCCCTCCGCCGTACGGAAACACGGCGCTGACTTTCCCCGGCGCCCCGTTGGCACGGGTCCGTTTCGATTTGTGCAGTGGATAAAGGACGACCGGGTGGTGCTGGAGCGAAATACCAGTTATTGGGGCGATGCGCCTCAGATCGACAGGCTGATCTTCAGAAGCATTCCGGAGAACTCCGTGCGTCTGATCGCGCTCATCCAGGGTTCGATAGACGGAATGGATCATCTGGTGCCTGACTTTATCCCCAATATCGAAAGACATCCGAACCTTCGGCTTCTGACCCAGCCGGGAATGAATGTCGGGTATATGGCCATGAACATGGACCGGGCGCCGTTCCACCTTCTCAAGGTGCGAAGGGCAGTGAACCACGCCGTCAACAAACAGGCGCTGGTGGACAATCTGTATCAGGGTCTGGCGTTGCCGGCGGTCAACCCGATTCCACCGTCGATGTGGAGCTATCACGAAGGGATCGAAGGATACGGCTACGATCCGGTACGGGCCCGGGAGCTATTGACCGAGGCCGGCTATCCGGATGGTTTCAAGACGACGCTGTGGGCTATGCCGGTGCCGCGTCCGTATATGCCTCAGCCCAGAAAAATTGCTCAGGCCATCCAGGCCGACCTGCAGGCCGTCGGAATCCAGGCTGAAATCGTGAGCTATGAATGGGGAACCTATCTGGACAAGGTTTCGAGAGGGCAGCACGATATGGCGCTCTTGGGCTGGACGGGCGACAACGGCGACCCGGACAATTTCCTCTATGTACTGCTCGATAAGAGCGCGACGCAGCAGCCCGCCAATAACATCGCGTTCTATCGCAGCGACGACCTGCACGAGGTGCTCGTGAGGGCGCAGCGGGAAGTGGACGCAGGCGTCCGGACCGTACTCTACCGGAAGGCGCAGGAGATCGTGTTCCAGGATGCGCCCTGGGTGCCGCTCGTGCACGCGGCGCAGACCGCCGCATTCAAGAAGACCGTGAACGGCTTCACGCTTCATCCCACCGGCAGCAAGTGGTTCCAAAACGTGCGGATCGCCGAAACGGAGTGAACGCGCCGGAACGTCCGCATGGCGACTCCGATACGGGACCTGCGAGGCAAACCGCGTGATGGGCGTCTACATTCTGAAGCGTCTGTTTCTCCTCGTCCCCATGCTGCTGGGAATCGTCGTCCTGGTTTTCCTGATGATTCATTTCGTGCCGGGCGATCCGGCGCAGGTGATGCTGGGTGAACGGGCCAGCGCGGAGCAGGTGGCTGAGTTGCGCAGGCAACTGGGGCTGGATCAGGAGTTGCACGTTCAGCTCGGCCTGTACCTGTGGGGACTGGCGCAGGGCGAGCTGGGCCGTTCCTTCAAGTCCCACGCGAAGGTGTCGTCCGAGTTGCTGGCCAGGTTTCCCGCGACGCTTGAACTCACGTTGATCAGCATGTTGCTGGCCTGCGGGGTCGGGATCATTGCGGGCGTGGTATCGGCATCCCGCAAGGGAACGGTCATGGATTATCTTGGCATGACGGTTTCCCTCGCGGGACTGTCGATGCCGATCTTCTGGCTGGGCCTGATGGTCATTCTCGTGATGTCGGTCTTTCTTGGGCTATTCCCCGTGTCGGGGCGGCTCAGCACCCATCTCTTCATTCCCAGGGTGACCGGACTCTATCTGGTTGACAGCCTGCTGGCCGGGGACTTGAGGGCCTTTGTCGACGCCGTCTGGCATCTCGTGCTGCCCGGTCTTACGCTGGGCACGGTGCCGATGGCGGTGATCGCGCGGATGACGCGCTCCAGCCTCCTCGATGTACTCAAGGAAGATTACGTACGAACGGCGTGGGCGAAGGGACTTTCGGAACGGATCGTCATCTTCCGGCACGCCCTGAAGAACGCGTTTATTCCCGTGTTGACCGTAATCAGCCTGCAGTTCGGATTTCTGCTCGGAGGCGCCGTCATAACGGAGACGATCTTCGCCTGGCCGGGGGTGGGGCGGTGGCTGCTGCTGGCGGTCTATTCGAGGGACTTCAGGGCCGTTCAGGGCGGGGTGCTGCTGGTTGCGCTGATGTTTGCGCTGATCAATCTCGTAGCGGACGTGATGTACGCGTGGCTGGACCCGCGCATCAGACACCGGGAAAATGCATGAACCGGTCATTCCATCCGGACGGAGGAACAGGTGTTGGAGCCGCCGGATCACAGGTCCTGGCGGGCACCGGCTGGGGCGGTCTGTTCTGGAAACGGCTCCTGAAGAACCGGCTGGCGGCTGTGGGCGGCGTCCTGCTGCTGGGATTCCTGCTGCTCGCCATCGCGGCGCCACTTGCAGCGCCGCAGGATCCCTTTGCTCAGAATCTGTACGAACGCCTCCAGCCGCCGTCGCTGGCGAATCCCTTCGGTACGGACGACTTCGGAAGAGATGTCCTGAGTCGCGTCATTCACGGCGCGCGGATTTCGCTGCGGGTGGGGGTTACCGCCGTGCTGATCGCGCTGGTCCTGGGCGTTCCGATCGGACTCGTCTCGGGGTACTGGGGCGGCGCGCTGGATCAGGTGTTGATGCGGGCGATGGACCTGATGCTCGCATTTCCCAGCATCCTCCTGGCCATCGCCATTGTTGCGATCCTGGGACCGGGACTGGAGAATGCGATGCTGGCGGTGGGAGTCGTCGCGGTGCCCCAGTACGCCCGACTGGTGCGGGCATCGGCGCTGTCGGTTCGTGGACAGGACTACGTTCAGGCAATGCATGCGCTTGGCGCGGGAGATTTCCATATCCTGTTCTTTTCGGTTCTCCCGAACTGTCTGACGCCCCTGATCGTGCAGTCCACGCTCGGTCTGGCGACCGCCATTCTCGATGCAGCGGGCCTGAGCTTCCTGGGACTGGGCGCGCAGCCGCCCTTGCCGGAGTGGGGCGCCATGCTCACCGGCGGGCGGGAACTGGTTCTGCGGGCGCCGTGGGTATTGACGTTTCCGGGCGTGGCGATCTTCCTGACTGTATTGGCATTCAATCTGCTTGGAGATGGATTGCGCGACGCCCTGGATCCCAGGACCTGACGTGGCCGGAGAAAGCCTTTGACTTCCGCATTCCCGTAGCGTATATTCGGCTTACACGGAAAGGAGGTGGTCAAATGAGCGAAACGACCAGTGGAGGTGGCTGTAGTTAGGTGCGCTGCCGGGTGCGGGAGAACATCTCGTCTGGTAACGCGCCTGGCGAATCTAAGCAGCCATCGACAGACAGGCGATCCGTCGTCCCGACGGGCCCCGGCGATTCGCGCGGGGCGCCGTGAGATGGAAGCCGTCTCAAGAGTTGCGCCGCGAGGAGATGTGGCCGGAGGTCCGGCTCCCGAATCGCGGCGCATTTTTTTGTCCGATAAGGGTTTGTGCTTGACAAAATCACGCGAGCTTTATAACTTCTGAGGCTTGACATTATGTGGAATTGTCATGGAGAGGGGGTGAGTTCGAATTCGGCGTCAATGTGGACGCCGTTCGGATTTATGAATACGCCAAGCGCTAAGAAATCTGACGTCGAACGCAAGTGGTTTCTCGCTGATGCCGAGGGTAAGGTGCTGGGTCGTTTTGCGAGCGAGGTTGCCCGGATCCTGATGGGCAAACACAAACCGTATTATACGCCCCACGTGGATACCGGCGATCATGTCATCGTGGTCAACTCCGACAAGCTTATGGTCAAAGGCGCCAACAAACCCGATCAGAAGGTTTATACACGCTTCAGCGGATATCCTGGCGGCCTGAAAACCAAAACCCTGAAGCGGGCGCTCGAAACACAGCCTGAATTTGTGCTGGAACACGCGATACGGGGAATGTTGCCACGCACGAAACTGGGGCGCAGAATGATGAAGAAGGTCCGGATTTACGCTGGATCCGATCATCCGCATGGGAGTCAGGTGCCTGAAGCGATCGACCTTGCCTGAATTCCGCCGTATCTAAGCGTCGTTGAACGAGAGGAGGTAGGGTCTTGGCAGAGATCCTTGCTTCTGCCAGAGGCCGGCGCAAGTCGGCAACGGCAAACGTAAAGCTTTTTCCCGGATCCGGAGAAATAACCATCAACGGCAGGCCGATCCTGGATTATCTGAAGCGCGAGACGCTTGTGATGATCGTGGAGCAGCCGCTGACGGTTACGGAGACGATCGGACAATACAACATCGTCGCCAGCGCCAAGGGCGGTGGTCTCAGCGGCCAGGCCGGGGCCGTTCGACTGGGTATCGCCCGTGGCCTGCTCGCCCTGAACGAAGACCTCAAGACGCCGCTGCGTGAGGCCGGGCTTTTAACCCGCGATGCGCGAGAGGTTGAGCGAAAGAAGCCGGGTCGCCCCGGGGCGCGCAAACGGTTCCAGTTTTCCAAACGTTAGCCGGTTATTGTTTTGCTTTCGGCGTGTTGCGCACGTGGCGACGCGCCTATTTCACATGTGTCCCGACCTCAGGCCGGGTGTCGGTTTCCGACTGGTCTGTGGAATGACGGTCACAGAGGATCAACCAGAGGTATATGAAGCTGTATTGAAATTACTGGTGAGTTGCCGACCGGCGCCTTTACAGCCGCGCGAAGACCGCTGGGAATTTTAAAACAGCTTCTCAGGAGGATTGTATGGCTGTTGTTGAAATGAAGGCCTTGCTGGAGGCCGGAGTCCACTTCGGGCACCAGACCCGCCGTTGGAACCCGAAGATGAGAAAGTTCATCTTTATCGAACGCAACGGCATCTACATCATCGATCTTCAGAAGACGCTACGGCAGATTGAGGAAGCCTACCGCGTAATCAGCGAGGCCGTGGAACGGGGCGAATCGGTACTCTTTGTGGGAACCAAGAAGCAGGCGAAAGACGTCATTCTTCAAGAAGCGAAGCGCTGCGAGATGTTCCACGTAACCGAACGTTGGCTTGGGGGCATGCTCACGAATTACCAGACGATTCGCCAGAGCATTCGGCGCCTCGAAACCCTCGACAAGATGGGCGCGGACGGGACCTACGAGAAGTTGACGAAAAAAGAGGTATTGAGACTGGAGCGCGAGCGTGAGAAACTGGAGAGGTCTCTGAGCGGTATCCGGGATATGGGCCGCCTGCCCGGATTGGTATTCGTGGTCGACATCAAGAAGGAAAAGATCGCCGTTCACGAAGCGAGGCGTCTCAATATTCCGGTTGTGGCCATTGTCGACACCAACTGCAATCCGGACGACGTCGACTTCCCGATTCCCGGTAACGACGACGCGATCAGGTCCATCGGACTCATCACCCGCCTGGTCGCCGACGCGGTGCTGCAGGGGCAGAAGATTCGACGAGAGGGTCCCGACCGGACGGAAGAGGAACCCCAGATGCTTGGCCCGGAAATTACCGAGATAACCGAAGTCAATGAATGACGATCAGGTTTGGAACTGAGAGGCGCTACGTCCGCGGGGAGAACAGATGGCAATTTCTGCGAAGATGGTTCAGGAACTACGGTCAAAGACCAACGTGGGGATGATGGATTGCAAGAAGGCTCTCGTCGAGAGTGACGGGGACATGGAGAAAGCTATTGAGCTTCTGCGGACGAGCGGGGTCGCCAAGGCGGAAGACCGTGCGCACAGGACGGCGAAAGAGGGGTTGATTACATCTTACATTCACACCGGCAGCAAGCTCGGTGTGATGCTGGAAGTCAACAGCGAGACTGATTTCGTCGCCCGTACGGATCAGTTCCAGACGTTTGCCAGGGACCTCGCAATGCACATCGCCGCCAGCGCGCCGATCGCCGTGAGCCGGGATCAGCTGGATGAAGCGGGTATCGAGCGGGAACGCAGGATCTTCAGGCAGCAGGCGCTGGATGAGGGCAAACCCGAGCGGGTTCTCGACCGGATCGTGGATGGACGTCTTGAGAAGTATTATCAGGATGTATGCCTGATGGAACAGCCCTTTGTTAAGGATCCGGACAAGACCGTCAGAGACCTGTTGATGGATCTGATCGCACAGTGCGGTGAGAATGTGACCGTCAGAAGGTTCGAGCGGTTTGTCCTTGGTGAGGAGAGCTGAGTGCGTCCAATGCCGGCGCGATAAACCAGACCGGCCAGCCACGGGGCTCAGGTTCGGAATCTCCCTATCGGACGATTTCCGTTTATTCGCTAAGGGACGAAGCAGATGGTCGACGAGATTATTTCAGAGACCAGGCAGTCGATGACAAGAGCCGTTGAAGCGTTCCAGCACGAAATGGGAACGGTTCGTACGGGGCGTGCAAACACGGCTTTGCTGGACAATATCCGTGCTGAATACTACGGTACGCAGGTGCCGTTGAACCAGGTCGCGACCATTGGCGTACCGGAGCCGAGACTGATTGTACTTCAGCCGTGGGACAAGAGCGCGATTCCGGCAATCGAAAAGGCCATCCAGACGTCGAATCTGGGTCTTACGCCGTCCAGCGACGGGACCGTCATCCGCCTGCCGATACCCCATCTGACGGAGGAGCGCCGCGCGGAACTCGCGCGTGTGGTTCGGCAGATGGCGGAAGACGGCAAGGTCTCTGTAAGGAACGCACGTCGGGACGCCAACGAGATGTTGAAAGACGGCCAGAAAGAGGGCGAGATACCTGAAGACGAATCCAGGAAGGGGCAGGATCAGGTGCAGAAGCTGACCGACGACTTCGTGGCGGAAATCGACGAGCTGCTGGTGCGGAAGGAAGAGGAGATTATGGAGGTCTGAAACCTCGCGATCGTCCTCCGCCAATCGCCGCTTTCAGGTCTTCCGAGGGTGGCGTTTTTTGTTTGCATGCTGAATTGCATGTCAAGTGTAATGTACGGTGTTCAAAGGTGTCCACAGAATCAGTGGGCGGGTCGCAAGACAAGGATGGGTAGCTGTCCGATGATAGAAAAGCACTACGATATATCATTTATTGCGAACCTGGCGCTACGGGAAAAACAGATTCAGCAGAACTACCGGCCAGTTATCGCCGTCCACAAGTGGTTTGCTCGACGCCCGGGTACGCTGTTCCGTGGACTGCTTCTTTCCGAGTTCTTGGACAGACCAATTCGAGAGACGTATTATAAGGCAAATGACCTCTCCGGTCGCCATGTTGCCGATCCGTTTATGGGTGGTGGTATTCCAATTCTGGAAGCCAACCGTGTTGGCTGTGATGTCACCGGATTCGACATAAACCCGATGTCGTACTGGATTGTCAGACAGGAGATCGAGTCTCTCGATCTCCGTGCTTATACCGAAGCCGCAGAGACCCTTCGAGACAGATTAGAGAAGGAAATCGGAAACCAATATCGAACACAATGCACACTGTGTGGCTCGAATACTGCCCAAACCAAGTACTTTCTATGGGTGAAAGTTAAGCCGTGTCATAAATGCCAAAACGACATAGATCTCTTTCCAGGCTACCTGCTATCCGCAGATTCCAGGCATCCAAGAAACGTCTTGGTTTGTCCGAACTGCGGAGAATTGATCGAATGCAACGATCGGAATACTCCTGGTCATTGCACTTATTGTGACACGAAACTCACATTGAATGGACCTGCGAGACGAAACCGTGGCACTTGTTCGGCTTGCGGGGCCGAGAACAAGTATCCTGACCCGCACGATGGACCTCCGAGGCACCGTCTTTTTGCACTGGAATATCATTGTCCTCAATGCAAGGAGTCCCACGCCGGAAGATTCTTCAAGAGACCGGATAAACAGGATAAGGAGCGCCTTAACGAGATTCAAAGTCGTTGGTCAGGGACTCACCCTAAATATGTTCCAGACGATGAGATCCCCAGTGGCGACGAGACAAATCGGCTACATCGCTGGTGTTACACTCAATATCGAGAACTGTTCAACAGCCGACAGTTACTCGGCCTGGAACTGTCGGCGGCAATGATCAGTGAAATTAAGGACGTCCGCATCCGCGACGCTCTAGCTACGAATCTGTCCGATTTACTTCGATATCAAAACATGCTGTGTCGATACGACACAAGGGCGCTGAAGTCCCTGGATATTTTTTCTATTCACGGTTTTCCAGTCGGATTGATCCATTGCGAGTCGAATTTAATCGGTATAATTGAGTCAGGCCGGAACGTGTGTGTGGGTAGCGGCGGATGGGCAAACATCATCGAGAAGTTTAAAAAAGCGAAATTGTATTGCGATTATCCGTTTGAAGTAACTCATCGAGGACGAATAAAGGAAGTCGTCCCTGTCAAAGGAGAAAGGATCGGCGCCCATCTTGACGTCGGCGGATCCGAATCAACCCGCTCCATCGATATCTCTTGTCGAGACGCGGCGTCTACCAGCCTCCCCGAAGGTTCACTTGATGCAGTATTTACAGACCCACCCTACTTTGGCAATGTCCAATACGCAGAGCTCATGGATTTCTGTTATGTTTGGCTGAGAAAGCTCATCGGCAAAGATCTGGAAGCGTTCAATGCCTCTTCGACCCGCACACCTGATGAGTTGACCTGTAACGTCGACATGGGACGCGGAATTGATCATTTTACGGAGGGACTTTCTTCGGTTTTTCAATGCATGTCGATGGCTCTGAAGTCAAGTTCCCCCCTGGCATTTACGTACCACCACAACGATATTGAAGCTTATTACCCTGTGGCCGTGGCCATACTCGATTCCGGATTAACTTGTTCGGCATCTCTGCCCTGTCCCGCGGAAATGGGCGCATCGATTCACATAGGTGGGACCGGTTCCTCAATCGTAGATACTATTTTTGTTTGCCGTAAGACTGGATCCATGCAGCGAAGATGGCTCGCTGATACTCCGGATGATGTAGCTCGAATCGTTAATGAAGACCTGGTGCAACTGCGTAATGGAAGCGTAAAACCAACGCGTGGTGACACCAGATGTATCGCGTATGGACATCTTATCCGACTTGCTATCTGGTCATTGCGTTTAGATTGGCAGAACGACATACCAACGAATAAACGTATCCTCCGAGTTGCTAATTGGATCCAGGACTTTGGTGGATGGACGAATGTAGAAACCTGCCTTCAGTACGGCGAGGCTACCGAGAGTCTCCCCCTGTTCGCCACGCACGAGGAAATCGTGGAGTACGGAGTTGAGTATGCCGAAGTTCCCTTTTGAAGTCCCGTTTGATGTGGTAGTCGCAGACCCAGACAGCTATGTTGATGCCGTATTTTCCAGCCTCGAGTCAGAGTTTATCGTGCTGCCAAAAGGGGACGGTTTTGTCGAATATTCGGTGTTCGAGCGCGGATACGAGTCAGGTACCCAACGTGCTCATTGGCTTTGTGGGTGACGTGCACGGGCGTGTGCTTCACGCGCTCGCCCTGATTGTGACGTGGCAGAAACGAAACGGCCGGCGTTTCGACCTGCTGATCCAGGTCGGGGACATGGGAGCCTTTCCGGACATGTCCAGCCTCGAGCGGACCGCCAATCGCCATTTGGTTACCGATCCGTCTCAACGCGACTTCGTTCGTCTGATATGCGCTGACGATGGTCTGGCAGAGTCTTTGGCCCGGTTGCGGCGATGTTTGGCGGGACCCGTCCACTTCATCCGTGGCAATCATGAAGATTTCGACTGGCTGGAACGACTGCCGCGGGACTCGGGTTCCGGAACAGCAGCCGTTGATCGTTGCGGATTGATACGTTACGTGCCGGACGGTACGGTGATGACGTTCGGCGGGTTGCGTATCGCGTTTCTCGGCGGCGTCGGGGAACGGGATGATGCGGCCGGCATCAATCGCGGCGCGTATGAAACGCTTCTGACTTTGGAACCTGGAAGTATCGACGTGCTTGTGACTCATCAGGGTCCGTACGGCAGCAGCACCGGATTCAGAGGCGACATTCATGGATCTCGCATGATCACTGACCTGATCGAGAGTACTCGCCCGACGTTTCAAGTGGCGGGTCACGCCCACGTCCTTTCGGGCCCGACCCGGTCTGGCGAGACGACGTATCTCGGACTCGATTGCGTGGTTGCTTCGCCACTGTATCACCCTGATGTGCGAGGATTTCAACCGGGATGTCTCGGCGTACTCGATACTGACCCTGGCAAGCTGGAGCCGGTTACCGACGATTGGCTGGCCGAATTCGAAACGCCGTTCGATTTCAATCGCTGGTACGAAGAGCTTCGTTGCGCTTCCTGACGACTGAATATGCTATTGTTGACGGTAGTCGCGATCGTGTTTATCTCCGCGCTGGTCCATTCGGCGATCGGGTTCGGGACTGCCCTGGTGGCGATGCCGTTGCTCGTGACGGTCCTGGACGTCAACGTCGCGACGCCCCTGGTCGGCCTGACGATGCTGACGACAATCGCCCTGCTTCTTGTCGGATCCTGGCGGGACCTGGAGGTCAGGTCGGCTCTGCATTTGCTCGCCGCATCCATTCCTGGAATTCCTGTCGGTCTGCTGATCCTGCGTTTCGCACACCAGGATGTCTTCAAGGCGGGGCTGGGCATTCTGCTCATCACCGTGGGTCTCTATAACCTGCGTACGTCTGTATTGCCCAGGCTGAAACATATCGGTTGGGCGCACGCGTTCGGCTTCGTGTCCGGCGTACTCGGCGCCGCATACAACGTCAACGCAGCGCCCGTTGCCGTCTACGGGATCCTGCGACGGTGGCCTCCGGAACACTTCAGAGCGACGCTGCAGGGGTATTTTTTCCCCAATACCCTGCTCATCGTCGCCAGCCACGGACTGGCCGGACTGTGGACGGACGACGTATTCGGATTCTATCTGCCGGCCGTGCCAGCTGTCATTCTCGCGGTTGTTCTGGGCCGGTTCATCGGCGCACGCATTGCGCCGGATCGATTTCGGAGCGTTCTCTACACGGCGCTGTTGGCGTTAGGGGTGATGCTCCTGGTGTCGCCTCTATTGGCGGCCGTAGATTGACCCATCGCGAAATCTCAATCTCAGAACCGATTTTTCGCAGTCTCGTAATTTCGCGCCTTTTGGTTTTTTCGTAGTCTCGTATTCTCGTCGTTTCGTCGTTTCGCATTTCGTATTCTCGTCGTTTCGTAGTCTCGTCGTTTCGTCGTTTCGCATTTCGTAGTCTCGTTTTTTCGCAGTTTATCGTGCTTTTTTCTAAGCAGTTTTCAGTCGTTTCGTCTTTTCGTTTTCTGGTTTATTCGCGTTTATTCGCGTTATTCGTAGTTTAGTTTTTGGTCGTTTCGTCTTGCGTCTTTTCGCCGTTTCGTAGTCTCGTATATTCGTAGTTTCGTTTTTTTGAAAGGGAGAATCTCGTGAATGCTACTCAACCCATGGTCGTCCATTATGTAACTGATATGGAAAAGGCGTTGCCCTTCTACCGCGACGTCCTCGGACTGAAGGTGGAATTCGAATCGACGGGATGGAGTACGCTGCGCTGCGGCGGGTGCATCGTTGCGCTCCATATTCTGTCTCCGGGGATGACCGAGGACGCGGTCGCCCATGCCGGTCTGAATCTCCACGTGGATGATCTCGATGCCGCCGTGAAGGAAGTCTCGGCCGGCGGCGGAGAGGTAAAGAACATCCGCGAAGCCGGCGGGGGCATACCTGTGCGCATCGCCGTCATCAGCGACCCGGTAGGCAACGTCTTCGAACTCCGGCAGTACGTCGGCGACTGACTCCTGATCAGGACAGTATTGGCAGCGACTCGAATTGCGGGCAGGTCGCCAGCGAACGCCGGTGTCAGTTGCTGCCGTTTCAATACCGAATTCTCACGGCGTTCGAGCAGGACGGTCAGATTTCGTCCGTCGGCGCCGATTCCGTGGTTGATTTCAAGGAGGAGGTCTCTTCGTGAAGAAGTGTATACTCGCGGTGATACTGTCTGCCGTTGTCCTGTTCGTGTGGGGGTTTATCTCGTGGGCGATTTTGCCCTGGCATAACGCGGTTGCGAACAAATTCGTGGATGAATCGGCCGTGTCAGCCGTTCTCAAGGAAAACGCGTCTTCGGCCGGGATGTATTATCTTCCGTTTGCGCAGGAAGACCTCAAGCCCGGGGTGTTGTTCGCACTCGCGAACGTCCTGCCCGACGGCGTCGATATGAATATGGGCGAAATGATGGGAGTTGGCCTGCTCGGTCAGGCGGTCTCCGCCCTGCTCGTAATCCTCCTTCTGTGCAGGACGTCGAACCTGGACTACTGGGGACGGGTCCGCTTCGTCGCGCTCGCAGGCGTGGCCATCGGTTTTGTAAGCCACTTTCCATACTGGAACTGGTTCGGCTTCTCCACGTCGTATACGCTCGTGATCATCCTCGACTCCCTGATCGCATGGCTTCTGGCCGGACTCGTCATGGCCAGATTCGTGGAAGGGAAATCCCGGTAGGTTGTGTTAACAACCGAGGTTTCGAATGGCTTCGCAGCAGTCCGGAGTGTCATCGCAGGCGCACAGGGCCAGCAGAACGGCGAACCTGGCGGCGTGCGTGCGCGCGTATCATTGCCGCTGGCACGCGTCGCCGATCTTCGCGGATACATACGCATTCGACATGATATCGGGTTTCTGGCGGGCGATTGCCAGGCATCGCCTGTCAAGCTGGATTACCGTTCACACGGTGTTTCGCGCGTTCCGCCCCATACACACGGAAATCGTGCTGCGGTCCCGATATGCCGAAGACCGCCTGATGGACGCCGTGGGTGCGGGCGTAGTGCAGTACGTCATTCTAGGAGCGGGACTCGATACGTTTTCCATGCGCCAGGACGAGCGTTCGGACAGGCTGCGGATATTCGAGCTGGATCATCCCGCAACCCAGGAAATGAAGCGTGAAAGATTGCTGAAGGTCTATGGCGCAATTCCAGCCAATCTGGTCTTCGTTCCCATCGACTTTGAAACCGATCACCTCGACGAGGCGCTTGCAAAGGCCGGATTCGATCCCGTGGCGCCGTCGTTCTTTTCCTGGCTGGGTACGACCTATTATCTCTCGAAGGACGCAATACGCGAGACGATTGATCGCGTTGCCGGCGTATTTGTCCCCGGCAGCCGTATTGTTTTCGACTATAAACTTGACCGGGAACTCGTTCCAGAGGAGAGCCTGCCGTTCGCCGACAAGCTGGACCGCTTCGTGGCGCGGCGCGGGGAGCCGATGCTTTCCACGTTCACGCCGGAGGAGTTGAAAGACGTGATGTCCGGGTTCGGCTTCGTTGAACTGGAAAACCTACCGGCCGGGGAACAGAAGCGCCGGTACCTGAGCGGGAAATCGGGCCTGGTGGATCCGGCCCCGAATTTCTCATTTGCATTATATGGCGTACCTTGATTTGAACCCACAGCGACGTTTACACGATATGCAGTCGCTGTGACGAATCGTCCCGAAACGAAGAGACCGGATAATGACAGACGCAGTCAGACGACGCGGCAGAGTTACCTTGCGGCAGGGGCTCGTGTTGATCTTTGTCCTTGGGAGTATCGGGCTGGGCGCCGAGCTGGTGCTGCTGGGCCATTTCCAGGAGTGGCGGCAACAGGCGCCGCTTGTGCTGCTCGTATCAGGCCTGGTTCTGGTAGCGGTGAACCTGGTCTACAAGCGGCCGGTCGTCCTCCGGATATTCAGGCTGGCGATGCTGGCGTTCGTGTTGGGCGGCATCGTGGGATTCTGGTTTCATATCAACGGCAACATGGCGTTCGAATTGGAGATGAATTCAAAGTTGACCGGTTGGGGCCTGGTGTCCAGGACGGCCGGCGGGGCCCTCCCGGTCCTGGCGCCCGGCGCGCTCATCCAGCTCGGTTTGATCGGCTTGCTTTACACGTACCGGCATCCCTGTCTGGACGCTGGCCAACGCGAAATGGATTAGCTCAATCAGGGGGTATCCGGTTCCCGGCTTTGATCGACCCTGGGTCGCAGCGCAGCCCCGGTCTCCGGATTGGCTGTACAGAGAGAAAGCAAACAAGCGGCGCGTCTCCGGACAGACGCGCCGCTCTTATTCCGGTACCGCTGGCGGTTGTCGATAATTGGAAGTCTCAGAGAAAAACCTAATATTCGATACGGTCGTCCATATTGTGCCATTCCCGAAAGACCGGCAGCGCCTCGTCCCGCATGAGTTGAAGGGACTGGATTCGTCGCTCGGACCTCGGCAATTGTATCTCCCGGTAGAAGAATGCGTCATCGAAACCGATTTTCGCAGCATCTTTGGCGGTATTGGCGAAGTAGATCTTCTCGATCCTTGCCCAGTAGATGGCCGCCAAGCACATCGGACATGGCTCGCAGCTTGTGTAGATTTCGCATCCGACCAGGTGAAACGCGTGCAGTCGCGCTCCCGCTCTCCTGAGCGCCATGACCTCCGCGTGGGCGGTGGGATCGTTGCGCGCGATCACTTCGTTAGATCCCTCCGCGATGATCCTGCCACCCTTCACGATGACGGCGCCGAAAGGGCCGCCGCGCCGCGTCCGCATCTGGATTCGCGAGAGTTCTATCGCTCTTTCCATGAATTCCCGTTGCATCTCAATCCGCTCCTCACCGGTATCATATGTTTTGTTGCGATCCCGATACTTTGTGTTTGGGGTCGTCTGGCAATCCCGTGTGGTCGAGATTCGCGTCCGCGCCGCCGGAAAGTCGCGATGGTTCAACCTTACGAAGTCGAAATATCACTCGCCTTGACAGCGACGCAGCAGAAACCTATGTTCCTGACGTCACGCGAATGTGTCGTTTCAGCATCTCCGGCAAGGCAGACTATGCAAGAGGGTACGCCAGACGCAACCGATACCCCGCTTCCCCGTGTGCGGAACATCGAAGTGATCCCGATCGACCAGGGTGGCGAACGTATGTTCTACGTGCGCGATCCGCTGGAGATCGCCCCGCAGCCGCTGGTGCTCGGACCGGCTGGAATGCTCGTTCTGTCGCACCTGGATGGCCGACGTTCCATCGATCAGATTCTCGATTCCCTGCGAAGTGGCGTTCCGGGCGGTGACATCGGAGCCGATGATATCCGTCACGTGCTGAACAAGCTGAGCGAGAGCTGCTATTTGCACGACCATGTGGCTGCGGCGCGGATCTCCCGGATACGCGAGGAATTCGAACAGGCCGAAGTGCGACCGGCATGGCACGCGGGAACCGCCTACCCGGACGACCCTGGGGAACTCGCGCGGATGCTTGACCGATTCTTCGCCGCCGCTTCTACCATAGAGGCGCAGGACGGAGTCGCTAAGGGAATCCGTGAGGCGCGGCTCGCCGCTGTCATGTGCCCGCACATCGATCTGCGGGCCGGCGGGGAAACATACCCGCCGGCGTTTACGGCACTGGCCGAGGCAGCAGGCGCCGCTCAGCCGGTTGAACTCTATGTCATTCTGGGAGTGGCCCACAGCGGCGGCACGGAACCGGGAAAGAGCTTCGCCATCGCGACCGGCAAACACTACGAAACGCCACTCGGGCGGGCGCCGGCCGACACAAATGTAATCGGAGACTGGTCCAGCCACGCCGGTCGCGACGTCACGGAACAACAATGGCTGCACCGCACGGAGCACTCCGTCGAGTTCGCACTGCTGTTTCTGCAATACATCCACGACAGGGCGGAACTCCCGCCGTTTCAGGTGGCGCCGGTCCTGCTCGGAAGCGTGGATCACCACCTGCATGAAGGACGGAATCCCCTGCATTCCCCCGAGGTGGCCAACGAACTCGAGGCGCTGCGGACGGCGGTATCTGCAAGCGGGAAGCGCGCCCTGTACGTTCTCAGCGTGGACCTCGCGCATATCGGCCCCAAATTCGGCGACCAGACAAGGGTCGATGATGCGGCGTCGGCCGCCTGCGAGTCGACCGACCGCGACCTGCTGGGGTACGTCCAACGATTCGATGCTGCGGGTTTCTTCCGCACGTTGAGGGCAGACGGAAACGCGCGAAACGTGGACGCCGTCTCCGGTCTGTTCGCGCTCCAAACGCTTCTGGCCGGCGCCGAATGCCGCGGCGACCTGCTCAGCTACGGGCAGAACCGCCAAGACGATACCGGTTCGCTGGTCAGCTACGCCAGCATGGCCTTCTACCAGATGCCGTCCGCATCCACGCCGAGCGTCTGAACCAGGGGCGTCTCGCGCATTCTTTGAGCGGCTCAGACTAGCGCAAGCAACTCGCGCTGCGTACAGAACACTCACCTGTTTCGTTCTGTCCCTCTTTCCTTGTTTCTCGCATCGTTGCCTGTCGCACGTTATATTTAGCGCACACCGTGACTTCCAATGTTTCAGGAGGCCGATATGCCCAGGAGATGGTTGCGCGTTGCCGCGGTACAGATGCACGCCAATGACGATATCGAGAAGAATGCGCGCGAGATCGTCGACCGGCTGAATGCCTGCGCCGGCAAACGCGTAGACGTGGCCGCGATTCACGAAGGCGTCCTGTTCGGCTATTGCGACCGACCGGATTTCTGGGCGGGCCTGGATCAGTCCCGCATCGAAAGAGCCGAACGGCAGATCGTCCACGCCTGTCGTGACATCGGCATCGCGGCCGTCGTCGGATCAACCCATCTGGAAGGCGGCCGCCGCTTCAACAGCTTGCTGGTTGTGGACAGAGACGGCACGGTGCGTGGACGTTACGGCAAAATCCATCTTGCGGGCGAGCGCTGGTTCGAGCCGTCCCAGCACCTGCCCGTTTACAGCCTGTGCGGCGTACCGTGTTGTTTCCTGATCTGTCACGATATCCGCTATCCCGAACTCGTGCGGCTGCCAGCGGCTGCCGGCGCGCAGATCTGCTTTTTCTGCAGTTGCGAGAGCTCCGTCACGTACGAGCACAAACTGTCGGCCTACCGGGCGATGCCCATCAGCCGCGCGACCGAGAATGCAATCTACGTGGTTATGTCCAACGCGCCCGCCGATCCGACGGATATCGACCGCGCGGGGTCGTCTCACGGCGAATCGAAGATCATCCATCCGGACGGGAACGTGATGGTTGAAGCCGGGATGTTTTCGGACGAGATCATCATCTGGAGGCTCGACCTCCACGAGGCGTCGCGAAATATCGCGATGCGCGCCGTAAACGACGTCACCTGCCTCAGCGGATGGATGAAGGACGGTGTGAGGCTCGTGGACGGGGGAATCGCGTGACGAATCGTTTCAATCCGATCGAGGAGGATGCATGAGGGGGTCCAGGCCGAATATTCTCTGGATCTGTACGGACCAGCAGCGGTACGACACGATTGGCGCATTGGGGAACCCGCACGTCGACACGCCCAATGTCGACCGTCTGGTCGCCGAAGGATTCGCGTTTACGCGCGCATATTGCCAGAGTCCGATCTGCACGCCGAGCCGGGCGAGTTTCCTGACGGGACAATACGCGAGCGCCGTCCACGTGAACGGAAACGGCAATTCGCATTTTCCGGACGCGCCGCCGCTGGTTACGAAATTGCTCGCCGACAGCGGATACGATTGCGGTCTGATCGGCAAGTTGCATCTGTCCAGCGCGTTCGGTCGAGTGGAAGAGCGGGTCAACGACGGGTACCGGTACTGGCAATACAGCCACGCGCCCAGGGACGACTGGGAAACCGGACACGACTACGCCGACTGGGTGCGGTCGAAGGGGGAGGTGCTTGGTGAGTTGACGAAGAGTCTTGACGGCGTGCCCGCCGAGCTGCACCAGACCACGTGGTGCGCGGAAAAGACCATCGACTTCCTGAGCGCAGCGCGTGAAGGCCCGTGGCTGGCTTCCGTGAACATCTACGACCCGCATCCGCCGTTCAATCCGCCCGGGACGTACCGCGACCTGTTCGATCCGGAACAGGTAGGCGGACCGTTGTTTCGGGAAAGCGATCTGGCACAACAGAAGGCACTCGAATCCATCGACTTCCAGTCCAGAGGCCGGCATCCGCGAGACCTGGACATCAAGAGCCCGGTGATCCCCTGGACGCAGACCCGCGGACTGGTGGAGCCGGAAACCGGCGGCCAACGGGATGCGAAAACGCTGATCGCCGCGTATTATGCCATGATCAAGCTGATCGACGATCAGGTCGGCCGGATCATGGCCGCCCTGCAAGCAACGGGACAGCGTGAGAATACACTCGTGATTTTTACCAGCGATCACGGCGAAATGCTTGGAGACCACGGGCTGATTCAGAAGGGCTGCCGCTTCTACGAAGGGCTGGTGAGGGTGCCGCTGATCTTCTCGTGGCCCGGACACGTGACGTCCGGCCGGCGAAGCGACGCGCTCGTGGAATTGCGCGACATCGCCCCGCTGCTATTGGAACTGGCGGGGCTGTCGGTTCCCGAGCGGATGCAGGCGCGTTCACTGGCGCCGTTGCTCAGCGGCGACAAACCGGCTGACAAACATCGCGAATTCGTACGCTGCGAGTTCTACGATGCGCTGGACCAGGCCGACGGGACGTTCGCCACGATGTACCGCGACTGCCGGTACAAGCTTGTTGTCTACCATGGGCATGACCTGGGCGAACTCTATGACCTCGAGGAGGACCCGGGGGAATTTGAGAATCTGTGGGACAGCCCCGATCACGCAGGCGTGAAACTCGACCTCATGCAACGCAGTTTCGATGCGTCCATGCTCGCCATGGACCGGGGCCCCGATCGCATCGGACCGATGTGAGGGAGGGGTGTTGCGGCTGTCATCCGACCTTCGGTAATCCACCTCACTCCCCCGTGTAACCTTTTGACGCCCAGACCTTTTTGGCCAGTTTCTTCGCACCGTCGGACGGTTCGACGTCGCCGAGGATGCTGGAGGGCGGCTGTCCGTCTTTCTTGCGCGCGGGGTCGGGCGACCAGTCGTCGTTTTCGTATTGCTTGCGCACGGATTCGTCGCGGAAATCGGGCACTTCCATCGAAGCCGAATCGTTCAGCGCGGACCGCCACGCCTGGATGCCCGCGATGCTCATGTCGAGACCGCGGTAGACGTCGAGATACGGCTGTTCTCCCTTGCGGATCGCCTCGGCAAAGTGATGGGTCGTGAAGAAGTCCCCGCCGCCGTGGCCGGTGCGGGTCGCCCGGTTGTGATGGACAGGGAAGTCGGGCTTGTACACCGTTTCGACCGGATCACTCTTGCGTTTTTCCCAGGGTTCGTACCAGACGCGCAGCCGCTGTTTGTCGCCGTGGCGGCAGTTTTCCATCACGCCCCTGTTGCCGTGGATGCGTACGTAGTTGCCGTGACCGCGCAGCCCCCCGTGCAGGGATTTCATGACCGCGTCGTTGTCCATCCTGCAGATGATCACCGCGGCCGTGTCCGATCGCTTCATATGGAGCGTCTGGGAGGTGTCGCCGAAGTCATACGGGATGACAAAGCCGTTCACTGTGGTCGGCCTGGTGTCAGTGATATACATGACCGGTGCGATGGAGTGGGTGCAGTAGTACGTGGAGGGCACCCAGTTGCGCCAGTGGTCTCGGCCGCAGCTGCGCCCCAGCTTGATCTCGGGCGGGTCCGGGTGGACGTATTCGCCCTCTCCGTATTTGAACTCACCAACGCGTCCTTTTTGATAGAGCCGTCTCATCTCCTGGTTGAAGACCATGTAGGGGTAATTCTCGGCGAACATGTAGGTCCTGCCGCTATTTTCGACGGCTCGCGCAAGAGCCACGCCTTCGCCCAGCGTGTGACATGCCGAGGTCTCGCTCATCACGTGCATTCTGGCGTTGAGCGCCCTGATGGCAAACGGCGCGTGCTCGTGAAAGTAGTTTGCCAGCATAACCGCGTCCATGTCCCATCCCAGGAATTCGTCGTAATCGACAAATGTCCGTACGTTCAGCGCTTCGCCCTCCGCGATGAGCCGCTCTTCCCAGGTGTCGCAGATTGCGACAAGCTCCATGCCGGTCGCTCCTGCCGCCCGAGCAAAGGAGCGTCCCCGGCCGACGCCGACCACGCCGACCCGTATACGCTTTCTGCCTGTTCGCTTGGCCATATTTCAATTCCTCGACGTTGCATTGTGGATGGGCAGTTTCGAAAACTCTTAGAATTACATCCGGTCTACGAAAAGATAGTACTGATTTTCGCACTTCATACTGAATTTTCGACCGCGCCCCATCTGTCGAAAACGCACGTTTCTTGTTACAATAAACAGTAGCGGGTCGACTGAGCTGATTCGTGTGTGCTCATGTCCGGCCTCTGAGGTCGCATCGAGCGCTCAGGACCCTGCCGGAGGCGAATCGACATGGAAACCGGTATGAAGAAAGGGACCGGGCTGACGCCGGCTCAACGTTATTTCTTCGACGTCAGCGGCTACGTCCTGCTCAAGGGTGTTTTCAGTCCGGCGGATTGCAGGCGACTGATCGATCTCGCGGACCGGATGGACGCTGACGACGGATGCGGGTACAAGCACGACGGGTATCCGAAGACGCCCACGCTGACGGTTCTCTCCCGGTGCGCGTGGTATGATCTGCATCTGCTGGAAACGGCGATGCATCCCGTGCTGTTGCCGATCATGCAGGACGTGGTCGGGGGTGACGTGCGCCTCGAGGAGCATCAGTATCTCATCAACTATCCAGTTGAGCCGGAACGTGATACGGCGTTCAATGACTCCCGTGTGGCAGATGAAGGATGGCGCCGGGGCATCGCGCCGAACTTCGGGAGCTTCGAAGCGGACGGGCACTATCACTGTATGTTCAGCAAAGCCTTCATCTACCTGACCGACAATGGTCCGGGCGAAGGCACATGGGTGGTGGCGGGAAGCCATCGCATGGACATGCCCATGGCGTCGCTGCGCGAAATCATGGATGAGACCCTGGCGCGGCAACTCGAATCCCGGGCCGGAGACGCGCTCATCCTGAGCGAAACGCTGATACACGCGGGTCCCAGATTGAAACCGGGCGCGTCGCCCCGCTATTCGCTGGTCTACGGGTACACGGCGCCGTTCATGCAGACGTGGAATCGCTACGACCCGCCGGCGGACCTGCTGGAACGGGTGACTCCGGAACAACGCAGCCTTCTGACGGGTGAACTTCGATATGCATTCCGCCGGGGGCAATTCTGAAGATCGGCGGGAATCCCAACGCGGCCTCGTCGCCACCCGATTCAACAGACAACAGCCGGACGATCGGCGTCGACCGGCCCCACCCATGCCGTTGCGCACCAGATCGCAATTGCGCATTTTCTCTACAATCTGGTGGGTGTCGTCGTCATCTACGCCATCCGCTGGCTGCGGGATGTTCCCATCGTGGGCGCCGAGTGGCTGGCGCGCCTTGGCAGCAAACGGAAATGGCTGGCCATCATGTATATTCTCGTTGCATTTTTCGGCATCCCGGCGGCGCTCGTGTTTGCTAACGCATGGCTGTCCTGAGTGCCGGTAGCATCGTCCCGTCAATTGCCTGGAACGCAGGATCCTGCCCTATGCCATTCGGCGTCGCAGTGCTGGGAACCGGCCGCATCGGCGGCAGTTATATCGATGTCGTGAAGAAAACGCCCGGCGCGGACATGAAGGTTGTCGCGGAGCCCGGGGAGGATGCCGCCGCGCGTTGGCGGAGCCGGCACCCCGACGTCGAATTCGTGGCGGACTACCGGGAAACCCTGGAACGCGACGACGTCGACGTGGTCATCGGGACCCTTCCGCACTGGCTACATTACCAGGCGGCGCTGGATGCCGCGGCCGCGGGAAAACACATCTACATGGAAAAACCGCTCGCGGCCTGGGCGTGGCAGGCGGAGGAGATGCTGGCCGCGGCCCGTGAGAACGGCGTCAAGCTCATGGCGGCGCACACGCAACGCTACTTTCCTGCCGTCGCGGCGATGAAGGAAATCGTGGACCGCGGCGACCTGGGGTCCGTGATCATGGCCTATGACATGTGGCACAAGCCGTACGGTCCCTACAATCGGCCCGAGTGGATGCTGGACCGCGAGCGGGGCGGCGGCATGGGCCAGATGGACGGCGCCCACCAGATCGACAGGTTGCTCTGGATTATCGGGAACGACGTCGCGACCGTTTCGGCACAGCAGGGGCAGTTTACGTTTCCGAAGTCCGAACATCCGGCCATTGACTGCGACGATACCGGCATGTATTTTATCCGATGGAAGAGCGGGATCGTCGCCGCTGTCAGCCGCATTGCGTGGGCGCGCGGGGCAACGGAATACGGCGGCGACTGGTTCTTCACCCGTGGCATGGCGCGCTTCCGTCTGCCCTACGGCGGCGGCGACCCGCCGGCTTTGTTCATCGCTGACACGGCCGATGGGACATGGCGGCGCGAACCCGTGCCAGTTCGAGACAGCCTGGTGGACGAATTCACCGATTTTATCGAGTCTCTCGAACGGGGTGACGACGATACGCCGATACCGCAGGTTCACGGCCTGAACGTACTCAAGGTACTCGAAGCGGCCGAGGCATCCGCACGCACCGGCCGCGAAGTTGAGTTGAGTCTCAAATGAAAACCGGAGGGCAGGATGAGAGAAACGCGCACGTTTTTTGAGGAAAACGGCTACTACCTGGCCAAAGGCGTCTTTTCGCCCGATGAAGTCGGCCGTCTTGAGAATGAATTCGATCGCATTGTCCGCCAGCTCGGCAAAGACGCCGAGGGCGCTTCGAACGACAACGGTGTCTTTGGCACACGCAACGTGCAGCAGTATTCGGGTTTGTGGATGGCGGCCCTGCTTCACGAAAAGCTCCTCGACATCGTCGAACAGCTCATCGGTCCGGACATCGTACTCAACCATTCCACGCTCTTCGAGAAACGGATGACAACCGGTACGACACCGTTCCATATGCACCAGGACTGGAGCTATCTGCCAACCGAAAAGAACACCATGATTGCGGGAATGATCCATATCAGCGAAGCCACGGAAGAAATGGGCTGCCTCAGAGTCTATCCGGGTTCGCACAGACACGGCAGGGTGGAAGGCTCTACCGCGACGAATGCCGAGTTTCACGAGCGGTTCCCGTTCGAAGGATCCACCGCGATCGAGGCCGAGCCGGGAGACGTCACCTTTTTCGATTATTTCATTGTGCATGGTTCGCCGTCCAACCGCTCTGAAATACCGAGGAAGGTTGTGATCGCGCGGATGTTTTCCGGTAAAGACCGCAAGGAGGACATCCACCAGTTCAGCGAGAACCTGGTGTTGCGCGGATGGAACTACCACACGACCGCCGAAACGGCCAGGAAAACCGTCGCCAGGGCCGGAAAGTGAATTGAACGAGGTGTGCGTCGACGAGCGCGCCGGGGCGGACTGCCGAACGCGACCCTTTCCCGTCGATGTCATTTCAGAACAGCCTGCCGATTCATTGGATGAAATATTAATTTTCTAATTGACGAAGCAGGAGCGTTTTCATATATTAAATTATTAGTAGATGCGGCGAGGAGGAAGGGATGCTTCGCCAGGCTTGTTGCCTCCTCTAAATGGCAGCCAATGCCGACAGTTGGCCGAAACAATTCGCCGATGGTTATTGGAATGCATGTCATTCAGAGCGTAGCGAAGAATCTCCCGTCTACTGGGCAGTACGTGTCGCGCAGACCTTTGACAGACGGACGTGTGCGCGGACCCATCGCCTGCCTTGCGGCATCTCCATGCATCCGCATTTTGACAGAAGAACCTTGACGTGGGCAGACAGGAATGTCCGCCCCACCCTCAAACCCGTTTCTCGAGCGGCACAGTATACATGGGCAAGGAGGTGTAATATGAAGACCGCAATCCTCACCCTCTTCGCGCTGCTCCTGCCAGAAACGATAATGGCGAAGGCGACGCTGACGTTGGACGGCGCTGCCACGGACAGTACGATCACCATCAGCTACGTCGTTCCCGAGTCGTCGCACGTACAGGTAAAGGTATCTGACTTGGGCGTTCACGCAGCGCCGCAATTCGGATACCAGCCGCCCGGGAACTATACGATCGTACTGGATAAATCAGGATTTCCAACGGGAAGTTATACCGTCAGATTGATATTGGATCGAGATCGTGAAAAGGTAACCCGGCGCCGCTTCCTGCACAGCACTTCGGGAAGGCCGGTTACCATGACGAGGGAAGAACTGGATCATTGGAATCGAAGCTTTGCCGTCTCCTCGTTTAATCCAAAAGAAGGCGTCGAACTGTGGAATGAGTTCCTCGCCCTGTATCCCGACTACGTTCAACGGGGACGGGCTTTCGTATACTCCATCATCGCCAGAGTTCCAGCGACAGACAGCATCGACGTGCACGCGGCCGCGGACAGCGCGACAGTATTGCTCCCGCATTCCAGTACATACTACACAATCGGGCGTATTCTCGTCGGATTGGATGGACATCCGGAAGGGAGATATCCGCGTAGCGCACTGGCTTTTGCAAACAGGGCAGTAAGTCGTGTCGCGGATGTACCCGAGCCGTACCGAAACGAAGCCCTATTTAAATACCGGTGTCTCAATGGCCACTGCCTGCAACTCCTTCACAGATTCGAAGAGGCAGACGAGGCTTACCGCAAGGCTATCGAGATTCTTGATTCGATGGGGGGTACTGGCACTTACTCCGATTTCCAGCAAGCCAATTGGGTGTACCGAAGTCTCGCCTCCCTTCACGAACAGCGAGGCAGGCACGAGGAGGCGCTCCAATTCTACGAAAGGGCCGTCAAGAGTCACGCCAGGGATCCCGAACTCTGGATGGCCTTGCAGCGCAACTTTAGTCTCTTCCATGGGTCCGACGAGTGCTATGTGGACTACAGCAGGAAACTCGAAACTGAGATGCGGTGGGACGCCCCCAGCGAAAAATATGACCTCGTCGACAAGCCCCTTCCGGGGTTTAAGTTGGAGCGTCTGGGTGGAGACGCGATATCGCTAGATGACATCAGAGGCAACGTCATCGTCCTGAATTTCTGGGCCATCTGGTGCGGACCCTGCCTGGCGGAATTGCCGGTAATTGCACGACTTGCAAGGGAAACGTCTGCCAGCGACGTGAGGGTAGTTGCCGTTCACACGCCGAGGGAAGACTATCCTGGCATCAAAAAAGAGGAGTTTCCGACGGTTGTACGAAAGGCCGTGAACAAGTACGACGGTTCGTTCGATACCGTCTGGGACAACAAGGAACAAAACCTATGCGTGCGAACCGGAATCAAGTCTCTGCCGGTAACGCTGGTCGCGGACAAAGAGGGGATCGTCCGATATAGGATGGTCGGCTACGACCCGGAGAACGCCTACAGGAAACTCAAGGCCGTTGTGGACAGCCTGAGTGTCTCGTCGGCGACGCCCAGGTAGAGGAGGGCGACCGGCCGGTTGCCCCTACGCCTGGTGGTGCAGTCTGGCCATTGAGAACATGCCTGTGCGGGGTGGGGCAGGCATTCCTGTCTGCCCCTTATATTGTCATCCTGTCGAAATGGAGACATAAGAAAGGCCCGGCCCGTCGCACTTGCGTCTGGTGGCGAATTCTGGCTGATGCCGGTTCCGCGCGGTGTATGGGTCGAAGCGCGCCCATGCAGTGGATTAACTCGCACGCGATCCTCGGAAGTGGTGCGAAGGGGCAGGTTTCCATCCTGCCCCTGTTGTTTTGCCGTGACGTAACGCATTGGAGGGGAACCGATTTTCCGGGGAGGCGTTAGAATTAATGTAGACGGATCTGTAGACCGTTCAGTAGCCATCCGGCCTGTGCTCTCGCGACCCACTTCAAGGGGGATTGCGACGCGGGAGCTTGCAACCGTCGCAATTTGCGACGTTAGGCAAGTTTCCGAGGGCCATCACAGAAAGGCGCGCCAATGAGAACAATTCCCAGGATTATTTGCCTATGGCTACTCGTTACCGCATTTACAGCGGCCGGAATCGGGGCGGAGACCGCCTCCCCGCTGCTGCAGGCCATGCGAGAGGAATTGAACCGCTCCGTTGACCTGCTCAAACGGCAGCCGGTCCCGCCCTATTTTCTGAGTTATGAGATCACGGAAACGCACGAGGTTCGCGTCGAAGCGTCCTTCGGGGCGCTGACCCGCGATCGGGAAACGCGCCGTCGTCTGTTGGACATCGATCTGCGCGTGGGAGACTACGCGTTCGACAATACGCACCCTGTCAGGGGCCGCATACCCAGTTGGAGCCGTCGGTATTCAAGAATAGATATCCCGATTGAGAATGACCCCGACGCGATTCGCAGTGTCCTTTGGCATCACACCGATAGAAAATACAAGCGCGCTATCGAGCAGTTGACAACCGTCAAGACGAATGTTCAGGTCAAAGTGGAAGAGGAAGACCGGTCTGCGGATTTTTCACGGGAGCCTGCAGAACGTTATATGGAGGAACCCGCATCCTTCGATATCTCTCGTGACGAATGGGTGGCCAGACTCAAGAAATACACAGCGCCCTTCGCCAGGCACGGTGACATCTACCAGGCTGATGCCAGCCTCACGGCGAATATCTCGACTCGTCAATACGTCAACAGCGAGGGCAGCGAGGTCCAGACCTCCCAGTTGCTCTACCGACTCTTTATCTATGCCTTTACAAAGGCTGACGACGGCATGGTGTTGCCGCGTTACGAGTCTTTTTCCGCAATCGCTGAGGAGGGCTTACCGGGCGATGACGAGATTCTTGAAATCGTCGAGCGCATGATCGCCGATCTTCAAGCCCTCCGAGACGCCCCGGTCGTAGCACCTTATACGGGCCCGGCCATCCTTTCAGGGCGCGCAAGCGGCGTCCTGTTCCACGAAATCTTCGGTCACCGCATCGAGGGCCATCGCCAGAAGCGAGAGGAAGAGGGTCAGACCTTTAAAAAGAAAATAGGCGAGAGGGTACTGCCCGAGACGTTTTCGGTGTATTTCGACCCCACCACGCACAACATGGCCGGAAAGGACCTGGTTGGCGCCTACGCGTACGACAATCAGGGCGTCAAGGCACGGCGCGTGGCCGTTGTGGAAAACGGGATCTTCCGCCGCTTCCTCATGTCCCGTTCGCCGATCGAGGGCTTCCCGAACTCCAACGGACACGGTCGAAAACAGCCGGGCTACAGACCGGTCGCACGGCAATCCAACCTCATTGTGGAGACGTCCGAGCCGCTCAGCCGTGCCAGGCTCAAGGAGATGCTCATCGAGCAATGCCGCAAGGACGGCAAGGACTTCGGCCTTTACTTCGAGGATATTCAGGGGGGATTCACCATAACCGGACGCTTTATCCCGAACGCATTTAACGTGCTCCCCATCATGGTCTACCGAATCTACACCGACGGACGAGAAGAACTGGTACGAGGGGTCGATCTCATTGGAACACCGCTCACTGCCTTCAGCCGGATCGCCGCTGCCGACGATCACGTCGATGTTTTCAACGGCAGGTGCGGCGCCGAGTCGGGGCTCGTGCCCGTGGCCGCGGTTTCCCCGGGCATTTTCATCACACAGATCGAGGTGCAGAAGAAACCGAAGTCCCAGGAGCGGCGCCCCATCCTCGAAGCGCCGTCTTCCGATGCGCCTGACGAAGGCGAAACAGGAGGCCTGCTCTAATCCCCATTTCATGCCCCAGGAGCCATCACATGCACAGGGTGATTCCCTCCCTTATGATCGCGGCCGTCGGCCTTCTGGCGGCTACGGCCGCCCGCGCGGAAGAAAGCATACTGCAACGTGCCCTGCGTGACGAACTGTCGCGCTCGATGAAGGAACTCCAGCTTGAAGCCCTGGATCGACCGTACTATGTTTCATATCTCGTGCGCGAAATAAAGGCCAGGGTAGCCTCGGCGACCTTCGGCAGTCTGCTGGAGAGCAGGGAGGTCCACTCGCGCACGCTGCACGTAGAAGTGAGGGTGGGAGACTACGCCCTTGACAATACCAACTTTCGCTCTTTCACCTTCGGCGGATCGGGCGTGGTCCGTATGCGGGGCGGCCGTGTGACATTGCCCGTGGAAGACAGCTATAGTGAGCTCCGGCGCAAGATCTGGCTGGCCACCGACGGCGCATACAAGACCGCGCTGGAAGATCTGGCCAAGAAGCGCGCCGTGCTGCAGAACAAGACGCGAACCGAGGAGATACCCGATTTCAGCAGAGAGGCGCCGACAACCGAAGTGTTTGAGGTGGCGCCGATCGTTGTGAATCTCGACACGCTCGAACAGCGAGCGCGCCATCTTTCCGCGCTGTTCCGTGACATGCCCGACGTCTACACGTCACGTGTGCGAATGAGCGGCAATAACACCAGATACGAATACGTGAACAGCGAGGGCACTTCGTTTTCGGTAGCAACCTCCGGCGTAGCGTTCACTGCGGTTGCCGCCACGCAAGCCCTCGACGGCATGCCCCTCGAAGACTTCGTCGCCGCATACGCCCGAACACCCGAAACCCTGCCTGGCGACGGGGAACTTGCTGGCAGGATCGGTGCTATGGGAAAACGCCTGAGTGCATTGCGTCATGCACCGCTCGTCAATCGCTTTACCGGGCCGGTAATTTTCGTCGGCCAGGCGGCGACGGAACTGTTCAATCAGGGGTTCGTACCCTACCTGCTGTCGAACCGGCGGGCGTTACACGACAATCCCGAATACGAAGGCTATTACCCGCAAAAGAAGGAGAATCCTTTCCTTGACAGGATCGGCGTGCGTGTCCTGCCCGAATTTCTGAATGTGCGCTCCGTTCCACAGATCGACACCTACAAGAATCAGCCACTATTGGGCGCGTATCGTATCGATGATGAAGGGGTGCGTGCGCGCGAGGTCCAGCTTGTGCGGGCCGGTGTACTGGAAAACCTGCTGACGACTCGCACTCCCGTTCGCGGCATCCGCCGCAGTACCGGAAGCCGTCGCGGTCCCGGGGTCGCGCCGGGCAATATCCTGGTTGAGCCTGAGAAGGGATTGAGCGAAGAGCAGATCCGAAAAGAATTCTACAAACTGATAAGAAGACAGAAAAAAGAATACGGATACATCGTCACACGCATGTCTAATCCGTCGTACCGTGCGTCCGAAGCGCCGGTCGTTGCAACATTCGGCGGCTCGGAAAATGGGGGAGCCAGGCTGCAAAACCCGATCGTCATTTACAGGGTCTATCTCGACGGGCGGAGGGAACTGGTTCGAAATGCGGAATTGGGTGGTACGGGCGCCTATACCTTCAAGGACATCTTCAGGGTGTCCAGGACGCATGAAGTCAATACGGTAACCTATCGGTCGGAGGATAATTCGTCGCCGTTTTCCGGGAGTGGCCGCGGACGTCTGGTTCTTGTAAGTATCGTCACCCCCCGAATGGTCCTGTTCGAGGACATCACGCTGAAACCGCCCACCGGCGAGATAGCCAAACCGCCGGCTTCCCCGCATCCCTACTTTGACGGGTAAGTTCGCGGCGCTCCACGTACCAACGCCGGAATCCGATATCGGTTCAGACGCCGATGAACGCTTTGGCCTTGTCCTCCGTTCTGGACGGCCGCGTCTGGCGTTCGCCTCGCAGTTCGCCCCACAGGGCGATGGCGATGCCTGTGAGGATGATGCCGCCACCGATGAGTTGCGCGGGCATCGGCACCTCGCGCAGGATGAGACCGGCAAAGAGTACGCCGGCCACCGGCGAGAAGGACGACGCGGTGGCGATGTCGACGGGACCCACGCGTTTGATGCCGGCAAACCACGCCAGCTGCCCGCAGGCGACCACGATCCCGCCGTAGAGGACCATCCAGCGCCACAGCACCGGCGAGAAGATGTCGGCGAAGTGCTCGATGCCGAACAGGGTCAGCGCCGCCACGAGATTGCCCGCGAAGAGCAGATTGCAGAATGAAATCGGATTACGGCCGTCGATCAGATGCGCCTGTCCGATTTCCACCAGCCGCGCCACCACCGACGCGGCGGCGGCGAAGATCAATATCGCAATCCACAGATAGATTCGTCCCAGGGTCATCGGGCCTCCAGACTGTTCGGGTCGAGCGCCTCTCCCGTCGCGCGCGCGATCACGATGGCGTTGGGTGCGCGCGACACACGTATGTTCCGGTGTTTTCTCCCGCTTGACGCAGGTCAATCCGGGTTCTTTATTGTACCCAATACCGTGTTCCCACGCAATCGGGTAATCTCCGGAACAAAGGTAAGAGGATGCCAATGAGTCGAACACACGCCGCGAAACTGACTGGAATGAGCCCTCAGTTCCTGGTCGCCAATCTGGACCGGTCGATCGAATTCTACACGGGGCAACTCGGGTTCGACCTGGACTTCCGGTACGAGCACTTCTACGCGGGAATCGTACGGGACGGTCACTCCATCCATCTGAAGCTCGCCGCCGCGCCGGGCGACGAGAGGGAATTCCGCCGCGAAAACCAGCACCTGGACATTACGTTCACGGTGGACGACATCCACACCGTATATAATGACGTGCGGAACAAGCCGGTTCCGGTCATTCAGCCGTTCCGGGAGATGCCCTACGGTCGCGAATTCTATATCTCGGATCCCGATGGGTATATCCTGGCCTTTGTCGAAACGAAATAGCGAAGGCCGTGAAAATGGCGGTTACAGGAACGAGGACGGGCTTCAAGCGGTCCAGGTCGGACTTGACATCCTCGACCTGTTTTCTTATACGTATAATACACGTATAGTTGCTTTCCGGGTAATCTGAATCGGAGAAATACATATGCGCAAGAAACTGACCATCACCGTTGATGAAGAAGTGTATGAAGGTTTGCGCCAGGTGATCGGCCGCCGCCGCATCAGCCGCTTCGTCGAAACGCTGGTCCGCCCGCACGTGCTTCGCCCCGACCTCGAGCAGGCATATGCAGATATGGCGCGCGATGAAGAACGGGAAGCCGAAGCCGCGGAATGGGCGGAAGCAACCGTGGGAGACGCTTTCGATGCGCCGAGGTGAAGTATGGTGGGTGGATTTCAACCCGTCCATCGGTGGCGAAGTCCGCAAGAGACGCCCCGCGATTATCGTCAGTAACGACGCATCCAACAGGCATCTGAATCGTGTTCAGGTTGTGCCGTTAACGAGCAATCTCGATCGCCTCTATCCCAGTGAAGCCTATGTGACTGTCCGTGAAGAAAGAAGCAAGGCGATGGCCGATCAGTTGTCAACGGTCAGCAAACACCGGTTGAGTACGCTTAAAGGGAGTATCTCTGTTTCGGATATGGACGGCGTCGAACGCGCGATAAGGATACAGTTAGGCATGTGATGTCAATGGCGCGCGTGTATATTGTAAGAAATCTCAATGGGTCGGGATCGGCGGGCGAATGAACGCCACACGCCGGCATCGGCCGGTGACGTTCACAATCGGGAAACAAAGGAGGAAGTCAAATACGATGGCGACGATCAATTCCAACTACAACAAACTCTCAGCCGGCTATCTGTTCCCTGAAATCGCGAGGCGGACGGGAGCATATCTCGACGATCATCCCAATGTCAATGTGATGCGACTGGGAATTGGAAACACGACGGAGCCGCTGCCTCCAAGCGTGATTGCCGGTTTGCATCAGTCCGTGGCAAACCTCTCGGCCGTCGAGACCTATAGCGGTTACGCGGACGGGAGCGAAGGGGAACTGCCTCTCAGAGAGGCGATCGCGAGCCGATATGCGGAGCGCGGCGTCACACTTGATCCGGAAGAGATATTCGTGAGCGACGGCGGAAAGCCCGACTCCGCGAATATTCAGTCCATTTTCGGCCTGGACAACGTGGTGGCGGTCCAGGACCCGGCCTATCCCGTCTACGTGGACAGCAACGTGATCGCCGGACGTACCGGGAACGCCGTGGAGGGACAGTACGACGGAATCGTCTACATGCCCTGTACCGAGACGAACGGCTTCTTTCCTGATCTGCCTGCGGACAAAGTGGACCTGATCTACATTTGCAGTCCGAACAATCCGATCGGTTCTGTTGCAACCGTGAGTCAGCTGCAGACGTTTGTGGATTATGCACGCGAACACCAGGCCGTGATCATCTTTGACGCGGCATACTGCGCGTATATTTCGGATCCTGAATTGCCGCACAGCATTTTTGAGATCGAAGGCGCGAATGCCTGCGCGATCGAGATCAACAGTTTTTCCAAGGATACCGGTTTTACGGGCGTGCGGCTGGGCTGGACGGCGGTCCCCCGGGAACTGGCCGTGGAAGACTCCGGGCCCGGCGTCGTTAACGGGCTCTGGCGCAGACGGCAGAATACGATGTTCAACGGCGCCTCCAATATTGTGCAGGGCGGCGGCCTGGCTGCGTTTACGGAGGCGGGTAAGACGGAATGCGCCGGGATGGTCGCCTATTATATGGCCAACGCCGCGCGTATCCGTTCAGGGCTCGAGCGCATGGGCCTGACGGTCTATGGCGGGGTCCACGCGCCGTATCTCTGGATGAAGACACCCGGCGGCATGGGTTCGTGGGAATTCTTCGACAAGCTGCTTTCCGAGACGCACGTCGTGGGGACGCCGGGGGCGGGATTCGGCCCCAGCGGCGAGGGATTCTTCAGGCTGAGCGCGTTCGGACACCGCGAGGATATCGAGTCGGCCGTGGAAAGCATCGAGAAAAATCTGAGGCTATAGCGTGTTTCGATTCAAAAATGAGTCCCCTCCGAAAACGGGTGTAGTGGGGGCATCGTGAAGTTGGTCAGCGTTGGAAGTTGAGAAGGAGCGTGTGTCGAGGATGAGACGTGCAGGTGCGTCCTGACACAGCATGGTCAACCCCCGACGTTGCTCAGAGCGATGGCTTGGAGGTTTTTGGCGAGAACTCCCCACTTATGCGGGGAGCATCGTG
>JAAXHE010000187.1 GCA_012271065.1 Candidatus Latescibacterota bacterium | reverse complement strand
AAAAAGCCCATCCGGGCTGCGGCCGGTCCTTGCGGTCGAAATACTGCGTTGCGCTCCCTCGTCGAATCGCAGGCTGGGACTCGGTCGCGCGCCTTGTCTTCGGCCTCGCCTGCAGAGCGACTTTATCAACGGACTGCCAATCGCGCTGTTTTCCATTGATTCGCCGAAATCCTGTGTTTATATTGGAGGAGTCTTCCCGCCTTGAGAGTTTTGTTCGTCGCGCTAACCGGGCCCCGGTTTGCCGCCAGCCGTACACGTGTATTCGATTATCTCCCCTTCCTAAAAGCCAATGGCGTACACGCCGACGTGTCGGTTGTTCTGCCCGACCGGATATCCGCCTGGACATACTCGAGGAGAGGCATCGGGCGCCTGGTCCACTATATCTGGGTGTGGTGGCGTTCGCTCCTGGCCGGGTTGCGCACCCTCGGGTCTGCGCCTCGGTACCACGTTGTGTTTGTACAGCGGGTTTTTTTCAGTGCGCCCATCGCCTGGCTGTTGCGGTTTTTTTCAAGGAAGGTCATCTTTGATTTCGACGACGCGATCTTTACCACCGAGGCGCCCGGTGAAGACTGGATGGCGCGGCTCCGCACGTGGCACCACTCGCGGGGATTGGCAAGGATGCTTCGGGCCGCATCCAGGGCTGTCGTCGAAAACACCTACACGGCCGCGTATGCTGAACGATACTGTCCCAGGGTATCGATCATCACCGGACCGATCGACACGGAGCGGTATTCACCCGGCAGAGCGGTAGAGGAGTGCGAAGGCGTGGTTCTCGGCTGGATTGGGAGCTATACGTCCGCACCGTATCTGGAACTCATCCGGGGGCCTCTTGCCGAATTGGGCGTCCGGCACCACCATCTCCGGCTCTGCCTGATCGGCGAAGGCGGTTTTCACACGAATGCCGTGCCAATGGAATGGCGCCCCTGGTCTCTGGAAACCGAGGTTCAGGACCTGCGCGGCTTCGATATCGGTCTGATGCCTCTGCCCGACGATCCGTGGACCCGGGGAAAGGGCGGGTACAAGCTGTTGCAATATCTCTCGTTGGGTATTCCGGCCGTGAGCAGCCCGGTGGGCATTAACCGCGAAATCGTGGAAGACGGCGTCAATGGCTTCTGTGCAGGCACCCACGACGAATGGGTGTCCTGCCTCGAGCGGCTGATTCAGGATCGGGCGCTTCGGCACCGGTTGGGTAAGGCCGGACGGGCAAGAATGGAAGCGCGTTATTCCCTGAATCGGAGCAGCAGGAGACTGTTGCGGATCCTGAATTCGGCAGCCCCGGCGCAGGCATGAGCGGATATCGGCGCTCCTGTTTCGATTGCGAGCCTGCCGAACGAAAGCCGCGCGCGCCTCAGGCGCCCGACCGCATTTATTCGATTCACTTATAATTGCAAATTAACTTTTACATTGCCGGTTTATCACAGGGTGTGTATATTTGAATCGCTGATTCCGGCGTCGGAGTCCGTTTATCCAATCCGATCGTGGTGGTTCCACCTGTGGAGTCGGCTTGCCAGCGGATCCATCCCGCGCGCGTTCGCCGATTCAACTGGTTCAAATTATCGATCGTCTTAACGTTGGCGGGCCTACGCCCTATCTGCTCTTTCTTTCCAGGGCGCTGGAAACACGGGGATATCGCTCCGTTGTGGTCAAGGGCCAGGTGGCGCCCGGCGAAGCCGAAATGGAAGACGTTATCCGTCGTTCCGGAATTCAACCTCTGGAGGTTCGAGGGTTCAGCCGCGCGATTGTTCCGATTCGCGATTTCAGGGTGCTCGTCGCGCTGTATCGTTTGTTGAGACGTGTTCGCCCGGCGATTGTCCACACCCACAAGTCGAAGGCAGGCGTTGTCGGTCGAATCGCGGCATGGCTGGCCGGAGTACCGGTAACGCTGCATACGTTTCACGGCCTGGTCTTCAGAGGCTATTTTTCGGCCTGGAAGACCAGACTGATCGTGCTTGTCGAGAGGCTGCTCGCCCGCCGCACCGATGTCCTGGTTGCCGTCTCGGAACTGCAACGCGATGAACTTCTGGCGGATCGTATCGCGGCGCCCTCCCGCATTCGCACCGTTCCATTGGGCGTGGATCTTGAGCCGTTTCTGAACCACCGGCGATGCGATGCGGGATTCCGCGAGGAACTGGGTTTCGGCGCTTCGACAAGGCTTGTCGGAATTGTAGCGCGGCTTGTGCCTATCAAGGGCGTCGACATCTTCCTGTCGGCCGCCGAACAGGTTGCCGGGGCCGTGCCGGATGTCCGTTTCGTCGTGATCGGCGACGGGGAACTGCGGGCAGAACTCGAGTCCGTTGCGCGTACGCGAATGCTCAGTGGCAGGGTACGGTTTACGGGTTTTCGCAACGACATGACGCGAATATATGGTTCCCTTGATCTTTCGGTGCTGTCTTCGCATCACGAGGGATTGCCGGTTGCGTTGCTGGAGTCGGTGGCCTCCGGATGTTACGTGGTTGCCTCCAGGGTGGGCGGTGTGCCCGATCTGCTTCGTAGCGAACGGATTGGCCTGATGGTGGCGCCCGGCGACCCCGATGCGCTCACCCGCGGAATGCTGCGGGCGTTACGGGAACGGCGGGGAGTTGCCGGCGAAGAGCGGCGTAAGGTAGTTGAATCATACGGGTTGGCGCGATTGGCGGAAGATTTCAGCCGCCTCTATAGTAAGTTATCCGAAAACAAGCGGGCCGGAGGCGGTTCTCCGGGTGACTGCTGGGAAGGGAAGTACGCATGAAGGTGCTGATTACCGGCGGGGCGGGGTTCATTGGATCACATTTGGCCGAGCGGCATTTGAAACGTGGAGACGAGGTTGCAGTACTCGACGATCTTTCCACCGGAGACTACAACAATATCCACCACCTGGAGTCCAACTCGCGGTTCAATATAAAAGTTGGTACGATACTGGAATCGGAGACGCTGCGTCCGCTGGTGGAGTGGTGCGATACGATCTATCACCTTGCCGCCGCGGTGGGTGTGAACTATATCATTGACAATCCGCTGCATTCCCTGACAACCAATATCCGCGGAACCGAAATTGTCCTGGAACTCGCCAATAAAGACAAGAAACGCGTCATGCTCGCGTCGACGTCCGAGGTGTACGGCAAAAAGAACGGAAAGGTTTCATTCCAGGAGAACGACGATCGGCTTCTCGGTCCCATTACCGTCGACCGCTGGATCTATTCCACGACAAAGGCGGTGGACGAGATGCTGGGCCTGTCCTATTGGCGTGAAAAGAAACTGCCGATGCTCATTGTGCGTTTCTTCAACGTAATTGGTCCCAGGCAGACCGGCGACTACGGGATGGTCGTACCTCGAATGGTCAAGCAGGCGCTCCTTGGTCACCCAATTACCGTGTACGGCGACGGGGAACAGCGACGTTGCTTTACAGATATCGAAGACGCTCTGGACGGCCTGGTTGCGCTTGCCGAACATCCCGATACGCCTGGTGAGATTTTCAATCTTGGCGGGAATGTCGAAACCAACGAAACCAGCATTGTCAATCTGGCACACAAGGTCAAGGCACTGACTGAAAGCGACGCACCTATTGAATTCGTGCCTTACGACAAGGCATTCGCAAAGGGATCGTACGAAGACCTCAACTATCGGGTGCCGGACCTCTCCAAAATCAGATCGTTCGTGAGCTACGAGCCGAAAATGAGCCTCGACAACACCCTCCGGCGCATTATCAGCTATTTCGAATCTTAACCGGACTGACGCTTTCCCTGGCGCTCACGCGCCCCGGTCGCGGTTGAGGCCGGAACGGCCTCTCCGGCGCACGAGACGCGATCCGAACATATGAGAAGTCGTCAACTGGCGTTAGACCGTCCGAACCCGAGTGTCGGAACGGACGGGGCTGGCCGTACGCCGGTTTTTTTATTGTAGAAGCCGTTTTAAAATTACCGGTGAGTTCCCGAGCGCGAGCGAAGAAGTGGCGGTTATGAGGCGCGAGGGGCGCGCAGCGCCGACGGGAGAACCCGCCCATATTTGTCTATACGGG
>JAAXHE010000203.1 GCA_012271065.1 Candidatus Latescibacterota bacterium | reverse complement strand
CAAGGCGGGCGAACCCGCCCGTATCCTCAAGATACGGGCGGGTATGACCAACGCCGACCGGCGCTTTTGCAGCCGTGCGAAGACCGCTGGGAATTTTAAGACGGCTTCTATACCAATCCGGCCCGGCGGAGGGCGTCGGCCATGACGCTTTCAGATTTGTTGTCGGACGAATTTTCCTTGATCCTGAACGCTTCGATTTCCTTGACTTCAACCGATTTCTTTTCTTCTTCCTGAAGGTCGCGTATGGAAAGGGAGATGCGTTTCTTGTCCCGGTCGACTTTCCGGATCCGGGCGCGAACTTCCTGCCCTACCGAAACGGCGTCGGCCGGCCGCGCAACGCGGCTTCGGGCGAGTTGCGAGACGTGAACCAGGCCTTCCACACCCGGAACCACTTCGACAAAGGCGCCGAACTGCTGGATCGAGACGACTTTCCCGGTGATGACCTCCCCCTCCCGCAACTTCTCCAATGCGCCGTCCCAGGGATCGGGCAGGAGGGCCTTTATGGAAAGTGAGATCCGCTCTTTGTCTCCGCCGAGGCCCTTGAGTTCGAGGATCTTCACGTTGACTTCCTCCCCGGACCGGAGTACGTCCTTCGGATGCCCGACGCGGTTGTGCGCAATTTCCGAAATGTGTACCAGACCCTCCACGCCGCCGAGGTCGACAAAAGCGCCGAACCGTTCAAGCTTGGTAATCTTCCCGGTGACTTCGGCGCCCTCGTTCAGCTTTTCGCGAAGCTCGTCCGCGCGACGGGCGGCCTTGGCTTCGAGATGGGCGCGGCGTGACAGGACGATGTTGCGGCCCCGGCCCCGGAATTCGACGATTTTAAATGTAAGGGTCTGCCCGGCATAGGAGGCGAGGTCCTTGCTGTAACCCGTATCGATCTGGGAAACCGGACAGAAAGCCCTTCGTCCCCCCAGTTTAACGACCAGACCGCCGGAGTTGAATCCGGTTACCCGTCCGTCGACCGGTATGTTGTTTTCGTAGGCCTGGCGCAGTATCTGGACATTGCCGGTCCGCCGCGACAGGGTCAATCGAACTTCGTTCTCCACGGAGGCGACAAAGGCTTCGATGGTATCGCCAACGCTGCAGGAGACCTCGCCTTGCTCGTTCTTCAGTTCCTGGATGTCGACAACGGCTTCGCTCCGGCCTCCATAGTCCACAAACACTGAAGATTCATCGATCGACTGAATGCGACCAGACAGCCGCTGGCCCACGGAAAATAACGGGGCGGGCGCCTGATCCGGTTCACCTTCGAGCAAGGCTGCGAATTCGTCGCTGGAACGGTCTGCGACGTATTTCTCGTCCATTTCATTGACATTCTGCGGTTCGTTCATGCGGCCTCTCTCAAGCTCCTTTACCGGCGATGTTCGGTCAATTCCCCGCGCGCTCGCCGGGTGCGCGCGTCGCGGGGATCCCAGGCAGGAAACCCTCGGATCAAGACACATAAAGGTATGAGAAATTTCCAAAGACGCAAGGTTTTTTTGGTAATTTCAAACTGGCGGCACCGGCAGTACAACTGCGGGACTGCGGATGTGAACCTTTCCGTTTTCCGATGTCTCTCGAATCTCATCGTTGATCGCGCAGGGTCGTTATGTTATATTTCCCCGAAATCAGGAGTAACGCGATAAAATGCATTCACCGACAGGGAACGGAAGATGAACGAAACAATCGAAGGTGCGCGGCAGGTTGCGCTTCAGGTATTGAAGCCGCGCAAGAAAGACCTGGAACACGGATTGGCGTTACACGCGGAATCCATCGTGTGCGACACGTACGGATTCGCGCCCCGGGCCGCAATCGATGGAGACGCGATGGCTGCCGCCATCGAATCCGGTGCGTCGGAGGCGGAGCTGAACGATATGAACGAAGAGATGTCGATGACCCGGTGCGCAACCGATCCTGACGAGCGCACGGAGTTTCAGGAGGCGTGGCGGTCGAGCGGCGTGACGTGCATCGTACAGAACGCCGGAGAGGAGGGGCAGGCGCCCCTGCGACTGATCAAGCGTCTCGCTCGGTTTACCTATGTGGCGGACGTCATGCGCGACTTTCTGCTGCGTGCAACCACACCCGAGGATATCGAAACCGCCGGGAATCAGGGCAAGCAGTGTCTTTACATGAGCGGAAACGGGGTCCCCCTGTCTCAGGACTGGGTGTCCGTGGAGGAGGAACTCAGGTACATCCGGATCTTCTTTCAACTGGGGATTCGGATGATGCACCTGACGTACAACCGGCGCAATATGCTGGGAGACGGGTGCGCCGAGCCGGCCAACGCGGGGCTGAGCGATTTCGGGAGATCCGTGGTCGCCGAATTGAACCGTGTGGGCGTGATCGTGGACGTGGCGCACGCGGGCTGGCAGACCAGCCTTGAGACGGCCAGGGCGTCCGCGGTCCCGATGGTGGCAAGCCACTCGGGCTGCTGTTCCGTGAACGAACACGTCCGATGCAAACCGGACAACGTGATCCGGGCGATTGCGGATACGGGCGGTTACGTGGGCATCTGCTGCATTCCGGCATTCCTGGGTCGAAGCGGAGACATACAGGCGCTGCTGGACCATGTCGACTATATGGTCAGGACGTTCGGGGCCGATCATGTGACGATCGGTACGGATACGGCGTACGCATCACGCGCTGCCGCCGATGAAAGGAGAAAGGCGCCGCGGTCCCGGGGGCGTCCGCGGTGGGCATATTTCTGGCCGCCGGATGCGTTTGGCGACCACTGGCGGCAGGATCACATGGTGAAGAGTCTGGCGTGGACCAACTGGCCGCTTTTTACGGTAGGGATGGTCCAACGTGGATATTCGGATGCCGACATCCGCAAGATTCTGAGCGGCAACATGCTCCGCGTGGCGCGGGCTGCTCTGGCCGGCTGATGGCCGTGGCTTGACTTTCGACAGGGCCTGTTCGCCTTCAGAAAGGGATGCTTCATGACTGGAATTCTCAATCTGATGCTGTCTGTCCTTTTTTTTACCATTGCTTCCCTGCATCCGGCGCATGGACAAAGTCCGAGGCTGATATGGCAGCCCGAGGGGCCCGTTTCGCAATGGTCGACAGATCCGCTCACGGCGGATTTCGACAGTGACGGCGTTGTGGGGTTTTCGGATTTTCTGTTGTTCGCCCGCAGTTTCAACGCCCGGGATGGCGAGCCGGCGTACGACGCCAGGATGGACCTGAACGACGACGGAGCTATCGATTTTTCCGATTTCGTTTCTTTCACCGCCGCTTACGGCAGTCCTTCCGACGACGTATTCTCCAACCGATACGTCATCTACGCGCTCGACCCGTTACTGGGAGGGATGGCGGTTGTCGATTCGGACTCTCATCTGCTTTCGGAATACCTAAGGTTTCGAGGTCCGACCGGTATGGCGGTCTCGGCGGACGAACGGACAATCTACGTTTCTGAAGGATTCGGTCTCTTTGCAATAGATGCGAATCACGAAGCGCTGTTTTCGATCCCTACGGAATCGCAGGGACGCGTCGTCCTGAGCCAGGACGAGCGGATCGCATTTGTGACGGAGGAACGGCACGACCGGCTGGTGGTCCTGGACCTGGTGGCGCGTGTTCCCGCGGATACGATCTCGGTAGGCGAGAGACCGATCGACGTGGCGATTACACCGGATGGCAGGAAGCTCTACGTGGCGAACGCCGACAGCCGCGACGTCTCGGTCATCGACGTGGAACGCGGGGAGGTCACGGCCGCCATCATTATCGGCGGCGTTCCTGGTGAGATCGGCATTACGAAGGACGGCGCGCGGGCGTACGTGACCAACGTCGACCGAGGTGTCGTTTCAGTTCTGGACCTGAATTCGGATCGGGTCGCGGGGGGCATTCAACTGAGTGGCGATTCCGCACGGGGGCTGGCGTTCTCCAAAGACGGCGAGACGCTTTACGTGGCTTCGACGGGGACGCGCTCCGGCGGATTCCTCGTAACAATAGACGTACAACGCAATCTGATATCCGGGCGTCTCCGCGTCGGGGATGCCGCGTCCACAATCGGCGTTGCTCCGGATGGTACGCGCATCTACATCGGTACGCTGGTGCTGGAGGGCGGCGGTCCGGGGCTGAGCGCCATCGACCTGAAGAACTGGCGCGTGATGGGGCGTTTGCTGGGCATCGACTTCATCGCGCAGTTTGCCTTCCGCACCCTTTCTCAGAGTCAATCCGTCCGCGAATATTGACCCCCCGCGGACCCCCGCCGCACCACCGTCGCCAGGTCGCCCAATCCTCAATCGATCTTCTTGATGATTCGGATCTTGACCCGCGCAACCCCCTCCTCCACCATATCCAGACGACGCGCCGCACCCAGGGAAAGGTCCAGAATCCGGCCTTCTATAAAGGGTCCCCGGTCGTTAACCTTCACCTTGACGCTCCGTCCGTTTCCGAGATGGGTTACGTGGATGACGGTACCGAGCGGCAGCTCCCGATGGGCCGCGGTGAGACCGTACATATCGAAGATTTCACCGCTGGCGGTGGGACGGCCGTGAAACTTATGCGCGTAGTACGAGGCAAGGCCGACCTGAAAGGCGTCTTTGGTGGATATAACGGGAGAATCGGCGGTCGTCTTTTCGGAGTCGGTCCCGGGGGGCGAGGTACGATACCTCGGCCGGGAAAAACAGCCTGAAGTAAGGCCGATTGCAAAAATCAGGAGAATGTGAAGTGCAACGCGGTCAGTTCCGCGGCCCGGTTTCAAACGAACCCACGAGGTCTGATATGCGCCCGATCCCGTGGCTGCGGCAGTATTCTGCAATGCCATCGACAATCTCCAGGGCCGCCCAGGGGTTGATGAAGGTGGTGGTTCCTATCTGTACAGCGGATGCGCCAACGATGAGAAACTCGATTGCGTCTTGAGCGGTCCCAATCCCGCCCATGCCGACGATGGGTATCGAAACCGTATCGGCGACCCGCCACACCATTGCCAGCGCGACCGGCTTGATGGCGGGTCCGGAAAGGCCGCCGGTAATATTCCCCAGAACGGGGCGCCGGGTGGCGGCGTCCACGGCAAGGCCAAGCAGCGTGTTGATCAGCGCGATCCCGTCCGCGCCGCCCTCTTCCACGGCCGCGGCCACCGCGGCGATGTCGGTCACGTTGGGCGTGAGCTTGACGATGACGGGAAGCCTGGAGGCCGCCTTCACCGCCGCCGTGACATCGTGCGTGGCCTGCTCACGACACCCGAAAAGCTGGCCGCCGTCCTTCATATTGGGCGAAGAGATGTTCAATTCAAGGGCGTCGACGTTCGGTATGTCGTTGAACCGTCGCGCCATTTCGGCGAATTCGTCGTTCGAGGTGCCGGCAATGCTGACGATCCGCGCTGTGGGAAGCGCCTGCAAGGGCGGTACCTTTTCGGCGATAAAAGCGTCGAGACCGGGATTCGTGAGGCCGATGGAATTGAGCATTCCGGAAGGCGTTTCCGCGGTGCGGGGGGCGCTGTTGCCGGCGCGGGGATGATAGGTTATCGTCTTTGTAACCACGCCGCCGATTCTCGCGAAGTCGAACATGCCCTCGTATTCGGCGCCGTGCCCGATGGTTCCCGAGGCCATCATCACTGGATTCCTGATGGTCAGGCCGCCGCCGATGTGTGTGGAAAGGTCCATGGGCGTTCCGGGATGGCATTCCGAACAGTCCGTTGCTAAAGTCGCTCTACGCAGGCCAGGACGGGTAACCGTTACCAGACGATCGCGTGGGCATCCACCACGGGTCCCTCTATGCAGACCCGCCGGTATCGATGGTCTTCCCTGTCCGCGTCCCGGTATTCCACGACACAACCCACACACGCGCCGAATCCACAGGCCATATGGTTTTCCAGAGATGCCAGGCACGGAAGACGAAGCTCTGCCGCGATCTCGGCGACACGCGCCATCATGGCGTGCGGACCGCATGTAAGCAACCGGGTTCCGGCCTGCTCCACATGCTCCCGAATCAGTTCCGTCACTGGGCCCGTGTGCCCAAGGCTGCCGTCGTCCGTGGCCAGCCATCGGCACAGATCCGAGGGAATCACACGATCCATCTCGGGCATCCGGTCTTTGCTCGCCGCCCCCATCAGGAACACCATGTCATTCCGGCGTTCTCTGTGGAACCAGGCCATGAAGGCGAGCGGAACCAGACCGACCCCTCCGGCGACCAGCAGCAGGCGGCCGGTAGCGGGAGGAACAAAGGCTCGTCCGAGAGGGCCGAGGATGTCGAGACGATGACCGGGCGCGGCGTCAGCCATCCGTCGAGTGCCTTCTCCGATAGCGTCGTAGACCACCTCTATCGATCCCGCTTCAGGGTCCGTGCGAAGTGCGCTGAATGGGCGTCGGAGATAGGGCGACTGACCCGCGTCGGTACGGATCTGAACGAACTGAGCGGGGCGGCACGCCCGGGCAATTCGTGGCGCGCTCAGGCTCATCAGGTAGACGTTTCGCGCAATCTGCTCGTTGACAAGGACTTCGGCGCATTCCTGGAAGAATTGAGGAATCATTGGACCAGAGCGTCACCCGGGCAAGCCGAAACGTCTTTGAGGATTGTAAGGGTCGTTCCGTCGATTAATTCTTCGGCGGGCTCTCGTCATCCCGCCTGCGTTCTTCATTCCCGCGGTCGGCGGGACTCGCACTGTCGGTTCGAGCGGCCGGTTCCGCGTCCGGATCGGATTGCGCGATGACTTGCAGGAAATCGCCTTTAAGGCTCTTCGACGCGAGTTCCGCGAAATCGGTGAGCGGATAGCCGTCGACAAGCTTCTGGTAATAGACCCGGGCGGAGTCGGGATTCTCCAGACGGTTCGCATAGGTCCACGCGACGGTATAAAGCGCCCTGGCCGCAAAGGGGCTGTTCGGATATTCCAACGGCAACTGCCTGAGGATATCCAGATGGCCGGGCAGGTTGACCCCGCCGCCCATCAGTGATTCGGCCTCGCGAAACCGCGCTTCCGCCCTCGCGTCATCCTCGAGCGCCTGCGCCAGCCGCTGACGGGCACTCACGGCATAGGGGTTGACGGGGTACGCGTCGATCAGTCTCCGGAACGTCTTCTCGGCCGCTTCCTGGTTCTTCAGACTGTCCGCGTAGATCAGGCCGATGGCATACAGGGCTTTTGGCGCCAGTTCGGTATCGAGGCTGTCGGCGATCGCGAATGCCCTCCGATACGTGGCGAGCGCGGAATCCGGTTCCGAAAAGTTGAACAAATACATCTCCGCCACGTTGAATAGCGCCTTAAGGCCCTTCTTCTTGCCCTTGGCGGCCGCCTTCTGAAAGCGCTCCAGCTTGACCAGGTCCTTTTCCCGGTCTCTGGCCGCCTTTCCTACGTCGGAACCGGGTCTTTCCTTTCGGGCGCTGGCGAAGAGCTCTTTCGCCTTCTCCATGTCTCTCTGGGTTGTCTGGGCGACCATCGCCAGCCGGTAGTAGGCTTCGGCGCTGAATTCGGTCTTCGGGTTATGCTCGATGACTTCATTGTAGATTTGATCGGCGATTTCCTGTTCGCCCATGAGATGATACACATTCGCCCGTTTGAGATGGACTTCCGGCTCATAGGATCTCAGGCTCTTGATCTTCAGTATGCGGTTGTACGTTCCCAGGACTTCGTCCAGTTTTCCCTGACGCTCGAGAATGCTTCCGATCCGAAGGCGGGTTTCGAAATTGATCTTGTTTTTCGGTTTCGACTTCAACACCCGGCGATACGCCAGCAGGGCGTCTTCGTACCGTTCCAGGTGGAACCTGGCGTTGCCGATGCCTAGCCATATTCGCGTAGCGAGACCCTTGGGCCTGGCCTCCAGCAGCTTCTGGTACGCATTTATGGCGGCGGCGTGATCGCCGGCTTCGGCTTCCAGTTCGGCCAGCGCGAGCCTCGCTTTCCCGTTAAATTGCGGATCGGCGCTCTCGCCCACGTTGGCCAGTACCGGACGCGCTTCTTCGGCCCTTCCTGACTCCCAGAGCGTAAGCCCCTTCCAGTAGAGGGCCTCGGTGAGCAGCAGGCTTTGTGGAAAATTGTCCTGCAGTTCCCGGAACTTCAGCAGGGCGTCACGATAGCTGCGGAGCCAGTAGAAGGCCTTGCCGATCAGCAGCAGGCTGTCGTCCACCCAGTCGCTGTCCGGGTGCCGGTCGAGGACGATGGAAGCCTTGCGTATGGCACGCCAATAGAAATCGCGGTACCTGAACACCCTCTGCCGGTTCTTCTGGCTGGTGGCAGCCACGTTCTCGGCTTCCTCTCTCTTGCGTTCGGCCTCCTGGAACTGTTTTCGGGCGTTATAGAACGTGTTGTAATAGACACACCCGGAAACCAGGGTTCCCGCAAGCAGGACGATACAGAGCAGCAGGATCATTCGGATTGATTTCATGCGTTGTCTCGCTCCTTCCCGTGGAATTCCTGGAGTGAACGAATTCTGACCGCGCCGTTCCTCTTGAGGGATTCAATGCCGGCCACCGCGGCCGATGCCCCCGCCAGCGTGGTCGTGTACGGGATGCCGTATTGAAGCGTGGCCTGGCGAATTTTGTGATCGTCCGCTTGCGCGGCCTCACCCGCCGGCGTGTTCACCATCAGGACGATCGACCTGTTCTTTATGGCGTCCAGAATATTGGGACGGCCCTGTTGGATCTTGAGAATGGACTCTGCGAGAATGTCGTGCGCCTTGAGCCGGGCGTGGGTGCCGCGGGTCGCGACAATCCGAAAACCAAGCTCCGACAGCCGCCGTGCAACGGGTATCACGGCTTCTTTATCCCTGTCGTTGACAGAGATAAACACGGCGCCTGAGGTGGGCAGCCGCACTCCCGCGCCGAACTGCGCCTTGTGGAAGCTCAGACCGAAGACTGTGTCTATGCCCATCACTTCGCCCGTGGACTTCATCTCCGGACCCAGCAGGGTATCCACACCCGGGAACTTGGCGAAGGGCAATACGGCTTCCTTGACGGCGATGTGATCGAAGGAAATTTCTCCGGTCAGCCCCTGTTCCTTCAGGGACCGGCCCACCATGGCGCGCGACGCCACTTTAGCCAGGGGAACGCCGATCGTCTTTGAAACAAAGGGCACCGTCCGGCTGGCTCGCGGGTTGACCTCGATAATGTAGACTTGATTGTCCTGCAGCGCGAACTGAACGTTCATCAACCCCACGACGTTCAGCGCGCCGGCCAGCGCGTGGGTGTGGGAACGGAGTTCATCGAGGTGTTCCCCGGAAATATCGTACGGAGGCAGCACGCAGGCGCTGTCGCCCGAATGCACGCCGGCGCTTTCTATATGCTGCATGATTCCGCCGATCACCACCGACGTATCGTCCGCCACGGCGTCCACGTCGAACTCATGCGCGTCTTCGAGAAAACGGTCGATGAGGATGGGATGCTCCGGCGATGCCTGGATCGCCTTCTCCATATAGCTGAGAAGCGCATTGCGTTCGTAGACGATGACCATGGCCCGCCCGCCGAGGACGTACGAGGGCCGGACAAGCACCGGATAGCCGATGTCGTCGGCCACGGCGACGGCCTCGTCAACACTGGTGGCCGTACCGTTTTCGGGCTGGGAAATGCCGAGTTGCCTGATGAGCGCACCGAATCGCTTGCGGTCTTCGGCCAGGTCGATGCTGTCCGGAGACGTGCCGATAATGTTCACGCCGTCGCGCTCGAGGTCGCGAGCGAGGTTCAGCGGCGTCTGTCCGCCAAGCTGTACGATGACGCCGTCGGGCGCTTCCAGATTCGCGATGTTGAGTACGTCTTCGGCCGTGAGCGGCTCGAAGTAGAGTTTGTCGGAAGTGTCGTAGTCGGTGCTGACGGTTTCAGGGTTCGAGTTGACCATGATTGTCTCGTAACCGTCTTCTTTCAGCGCGAAAGCCGCGTGTACACAGCAGTAGTCGAACTCGATGCCCTGCCCGATGCGGTTCGGCCCGCCTCCCAGGATCATGATTTTGGGCCGTTCCGAGCGGATGGCCTCGTTTTCGTTTTCGTAAGTCGAATAGTGGTACGGCGTATACGCTTCGAACTCGGCGGCGCATGTATCGATGGTCTTATAGACCGCCTGGATATTCAGTTCTCTCCGGAGAGCCCTTACAGTCCACTCACTGGTGTTCCAGAGGTGGGCAAGCTGCCGGTCACTGAAACCGTATTGTTTGGCCTTTGTGAGGTCCGCGCGGCCAACCCGGGCCCGCAGGTCTTCAAAGGTTCTCTGTTTCCGGTGCATACGGCTGCAAGACTCCAGGAATCACGCCACGAGTCCCGCAAGCTCCTTTTCGAATTCGGTGATCTGCCGCAGGTTCTCGAGGAACCACGGGTCGATGCCCGTCAGGTCGTAAAGTTCGGATAGGGGCCATCCCGCTTCAAGCGCGGCCTTGAGATAGAACAGTCTCTGAGAATTGGGTACTCTCAGCCGGTGTTCGATCACGGCACGGTCGATATCGGCCACTGCCAGGTCCTTCCCGTCGGCTCCGAATCCGGCGCGGCCGATTTCGAGGGAACGCAGGCCCTTCTGAAAGGCCTCCTTGAACGTCCGGCCGATGGCCATGGTTTCACCCACCGACTTCATCTGGGTGCCAAGAAGGTCTTCCGTCTGGGGGAACTTCTCGAAGGTCCATCGCGGAATCTTGACCACGCAATAGTCGATGGTCGGCTCGAATGAAGCGGGCGTTTCACGCGTGATGTCGTTCCGGATTTCATCCAGGGTATATCCCACGGCGAGTTTGGCGGCGATCTTCGCGATGGGGAACCCCGTGGCCTTCGAGGCCAGCGCGGAACTCCGGGACACCCGCGGGTTCATTTCGATGATGACGATGCGTCCGTCCCGCGGATTCAGCGCGAACTGAATATTGGATCCGCCCGTCTCCACGCCGATTTCCCGGATAACGGCGATGGAGGCGTCCCTCATGGCCTGATACTCCTTGTCGGTCAGGGTCTGCGCCGGCGCGACCGTAATGGAGTCGCCGGTATGGACGCCCATGGGATCGAAATTCTCGATGGAACAGATGATGACCACATTGTCCTTCAGATCGCGCATGACCTCCAGCTCGAACTCTTTCCACCCGATGATGGACTCTTCGACCAGGATCTCCGTGGTGGGCGAGAGTTCCAGCCCCCGCATCGCGAGATGTTCGTATTCTTCCGCGTTGTATGCCGTGCCCCCGCCGGTGCCTCCAAGCGTATAGGACGGTCGAATAATGGCGGGATAGCCTATTTCGCCGATAATTTCGCGGGCTTCTTCCGCGCTGTGCGCAAATCTCCCCTTCGGAAACTCGACGCCGATACCGGCCATCGCGGCCTGGAAGCGTTCCCTGTTTTCGGCCTTCTCGATGGCTTCCGCATTCGCACCGATCATCTCAACGTTGAACTCATCCAGGACCCCGCTGTTATAGAGCTCCATGGCCACGTTCAGTCCGGTCTGTCCGCCCAGCGTGGGTAGAAGCGCGTCGGGACGTTCCCGTTCGATAATGGCCGCACACACCTCCGGTGCGACCGGTTCCACGTAGGTCCGGTCCGCCATTTCGGGATCGGTCATGATCGTGGCCGGATTGCTGTTCAACAGGACAACCGTATATCCCTCTTCCTTGAGGGCCTTGCACGCCTGCGCGCCGGAGTAGTCGAACTCACACGCCTGGCCGATGACGATCGGCCCGGAACCGATGAGCATGATTTTCCGGATGTCGTTGCGTCTGGGCATAAGTGCAGGAAAGGTCTCCGTCTATGAAATGGATGGGATCATCGCTGGACTTAGAAAAAAGCCTGCGGCTGACCTTGTAAAAGGGTGATGCTCGCAGGCGGTGTGGAACGGTATGGCGGTCCAGTGTTCTGTTCCGGAAATAAGTTGCCGAAATTCGGCCGCCGAGTCGCCCGGCTCGCAAGGCGCGTGAGCGCAGGTGACCTGCGTAAGGTCGGCGAGCGAGGGCAACGTAGCGAGACGGGATGAATCGGCGGGAGAATGGTGAGGTATTTCCGGGACAGGACACAAGACTCAGACATTTTGCAGCAGGACCAGGTAGACCAGCAGGAGTATCAGGAGCAGCGTGACGGCAAAACATGCTTTCAGGAAAAAGTCCTTTGCCCTGTTGCCGGGCGCGTTGACGCCGATGGGCAGCGAAGGTGCTGACGGTTCCGGAAGCGACCCCGAAAACCGCTCCTTTTCGATGAGCTGCTCCAGTTTTGGATCGCACTCACGGATGACCCTGAGGATGAGGCGCTTGTTGCGGGCCGCCCGCTCAGCGTACTGCCCCTTGAGCGACGGACGTGCGCCTGCATCGGGGATGAGAAGATCCGTGTCTTCCCTCGATCCGGAAGCGTCTTCAACCAGGCTGAGCGCCCTGGCCCTGGCGAGCTGTTCGGTGAGCCTTCGCGTTTGTTTCCTGTCGTGGACGTTTTCGCGGATTACCCTGCCGCAGATGCTCACGAAGCGTTCCATGTCCGCCCGGATCTCGCCTTCCGTAAGACCGGAGAGATAGGACTCCTCGATCATCTCGTCGATGCTTTCGCGGATATCCGGCATGGGTCTGGTTCTCAGTTAAGCAGCCCGTTGAAAAAGCCCATCCGGGCTGCGTCCGGCTCTCGTGGCCGAAATACTGCGTTGCGCGCCCTCGTCGAATCGCTGGATGGGACTCGGTTGCGCGCCTTGTCTTCGACCACAATGGCTCGGCCTCGCCTGCAGAGCGACTTTTTCAACGGACTGTTAGCCTTAATCCGAAATAAATCAG
>JAAXHE010000202.1:37406-49213 GCA_012271065.1 Candidatus Latescibacterota bacterium | reverse complement strand
CCAGTGACCTGGTGTATCCTGGTAATCAGCCGTCTAATCGCCTTTATTTCCAAACACATATTCGAATTAACGTCCCTGAAGACTTACGAATCAAGGTTATACCTTACAGTAAGACTTCTACGCAAAATGCGTGCAGGTTAATTCACGCTGCTTGCGTAAGGTAAGGCGCAGGCAGGCAACTCTCTCCCCCTCATGGGGGAGAGATTGGGCAATGTTGTCGCAATTCCTGCAACAGCAGGGCGGACGGGATCGGTCGCCAGATGCGCTTGGTTATGAGCTTGTCCCGTAAGGCTTAACAGGGAGCCACAATCCGGACTCAGATAAGACAATATGTAGACAACTATTTTTCGAAGACCTATATCCCTTGTTGTTGAGGGATTTTTTATTCTGTATATATTTACATAGGTTAAGTTAAGCGCTCACACTCACACAGGAGGCACACCATGCAGACCGCAACATCCGCCGCCGATTTCGATGCCAGGCTTTCCCGCCTGGAAGGCATCGCCGAGCAGCTTAGCCAGCGCATGGCGTCGATGGAGACGCGCATGGATGCCGGCTTCCGCGACGTCCATCAGCGCATGGATTCCGGATTCCGCTGGATTGTCGGTATCCAGTTCACCACGCTTGTCGCGCTTGGCACGCTGATTCTCGTGAAACTCGGATAGCCACCGCAGGTCCGCTCTGGGCTTTCGTGGGTACCTCCGCCAATGCCCTGAAGATTCAAATTTGGACAGCATTAATCGCTATGTGATTACTCAAATACCTGCCTGTCTTGATCGTGGATAGTGGACTCAAAGTTATGAATCAAAAAAAGAAAAAATTGATATGGGTCATTGTTGGAGTTTCTGTTATTGGGTTCGGTCTCAATTTCGTTGAATTTGGTCCTAATGCTGAGGACACGACGCCTCGCTTGCGTGCGAGCGAAAGCGCGCCCGTTGCGGCGCCTGCTGAAACGCGAAAAATCAGGCTGAAGATAGAACCCGTGCCGGTCGAGGTGGCAATTGCAAAGAAACGAAAATTGATACAGCACGTCCGCGCCACGGGTTATACGGCGGCCCTGCGGGAGATGTCGATCGTCGTGGAACAGGGAGGACGGATTTCCGAATTGCCCATTCGGGAGAATATGCGCGTGGAACGCGGGCAGCTATTATTGGCCCTGAATTCAGATGAACAAAGTCGGGCATTCATCGATGCCAAAAACAACTACACGTCAAGATTGACGCAATACGCAATGGAGTTGAGGCTCAACATCTCAGAAGGCGCAAAAATTCTGGAGAAGGCTGAAGAGCGCTTCCGAACGACGATGGGTGAAGAGCTGAAAAAAGTGGAACGTGACACGGGCAATCAAGAGGCGGACGGAAGGCTTTCGGAGCCGTCCGCGCAACACGCGCGGACAGGTGAAACGACCACGTACGACCGACTCTGGTTGATTGCCGGTCGCGTGGGTTTAATTACTGCCTGGACCGATTTGGAACGCGCCAGGGTAATCCTTGAGCAAACCAGGATACATGCCCCATTTGACGGGCGTATTGTGGATTTGAAACGCTTTTCGGGGAGCTGGATCAACGGCGGCGAGGAAATCTTGCGACTGATTGATATAGATCAGGTGACCGTCAACGCCCGCGTATTGGAGAGCGAATTACGTCATATCAACGTGGGGGCGCCCGCGCAGGTGATCTTTGTTGCGTACCCGGACGCGACCTATAGGGGAGCGGTCGATTTGATTCGTTCTACGGTCGATCCCGAAACGGGGACTTGCGACGTGCGCATTTTGATCGACAATCCCGATTTCAGGCTGAAACCCGGTATGTTTGCCAATGCTAAAATTGCGGCTCGCGTTTACAATCGCAGGTTGGTCGTGAGAACCGACGCCATCTTGAACAGGGATGAGAGAGACGTCGTTTTCGTTGTCGAAAATGGATTGGCCAAATGGCGATACGTCGCGAGCAATCTGAAAAATGAGGTCTATACGGAGATTTCAAAGGGTGTTCAGGAAGGAGATTCCGTGATTGTATCCGGGCATTACAACCTCGCTCACGACACACCCGTTGCGGCTGTCAGCACGGTCCCACCCTGAAATTCAGGAAATTCCGGACAAATCGATGCATATCTCCGAACGATCAGTCAAAAGACCGGTTGCGACTTTCATGCTTTTTGTTGCGCTTTGCCTCCTGGGAGCGTTTGGATTTTTCCATCTAAGTGTGGAACTGCTTCCGGATATCGCCATTCCTCGTCTGGTGATAGAAACGAGATTTCCGGGGGCCGCGCCCGAGGAAGTTGAGACTCAAGTCACGCGGCAGATCGAATCTCAGTTTGCCACGCTGAAGTCAATCAGGAACGTGCAATCAATAACGAAATCGGGCATCTCCCACGTTACGCTTGAGTTCTATTGGGGAACGCCGATGGATCAGGCGCTTCTGGAAGTGCGTGAGAAACTCGACGACCTGTCTTACGCGCTTCCCGAGTCGGCCGGGAGGCCAAACCTGCTGCGGTTTGATCCGGCCGCCGATCCCATCATGACGCTGGCCGTTACTTCCAATCGCCTTGAAAATCCAAAGAATCAGCGCGATGCGACTGAGGCGTTAATGGAGCTGAAAAATTTCGTCGTATCTATTGCCAAACGCAGGTTGGAGCAGATCAACGGCATCGCGCAGGCCGTTATTCTGGGCGGGGTCGAACGCGAAATAAGGGTGACTGTCGATATCAACCGCCTCAATAGTTCGGGCTTGACGTTGAACCAGGTCGCTCAGGCGCTTGACCGCAACAACTGGACACAGCAGTCCGCGGGCACGATCCGAAAAGGACGCTTCCGATATTCATTCCGGGCCATAGGGCAATTTAAAGACGTAGAGGATATCCGAAAAACCATTGTTGGACACAGACCCAATGGGGCCGTGATTTCTCTTTCCGACGTGGCGTCCGTTTCCAACACCTATCGAGAAAGGTCCGGATTTACAAACTGGAACGGACGAGAGATTGTCGGGTTGTCTATTTTGAAGGAAGGAAGCAGCAACACCGTATTGAGCTGTCGGGAAGCGCATCGAATATTGGACCAGATACAGCGCGAATTTCCGGACTTTAATGTCGGGGTCATTACAGATCAGGGATTTTTTATTGAGCAAGCCATTCGCAATGTCTTGATGTCCCTTCTTTTGGGCGGCTGCTGCGCCTTCGGCGTTCTGTTTCTTTTCTTAAGGGGTGGAAAAATTCCCGCCATGGTGGGTGTCGCCATACCCATAGCGATCACTGCCACGTTCATTTTCCTGTTTCTTCTGGACGTCAATTTCAACGTCATTTCCTTAGGCGGATTGGCGTTGGGCACGGGATTGATCGTGGATAACTCCATCGTTGTTCTGGAAAATATCCAGAGACACCGGGAAAGCGGCATGCCGCTGATGGCGGCTGCAATTTCCGGAAGTCGTGAAATCAGTCTTGCGGTCACGGCGTCAACGCTGACCACCGTGTCCGTGTTCTTTCCGCTGATTTTTGTAAAAGGATTGGCGGGAGCGCTCTTCTTTGATCTGTCAATGGCTGTGACGTGCGTGCTCTTGATCTCTCTGTTGGTATCTCTGACCTTGCTGCCCATGTTGGTTGCCCGGTTCGCCGACGTAGAAAAACCACCGCCGGATCGTAAGCGATCTACAATGCAGGCCCCGGGACGTCTTCATCGTTTGATATGGGGTTTATTGAAATGCTTACAGGGCCCGTTAACGCGGCCCGTTTTTTTTCTCTTTAATCTCCTTTTCGACGCATTGCAGACCGTGTTTAACGCATTTGCCCGCTGGTATGAAGCGCGTTTACAGTGGGTGATTCAACGTCGCGTCTTTGTACTCTGCATTTGTGGCTGCCTGTTGGGACTTTCCGCCTATCTGTATTCCGGATTAAAAATAGAGCTCGTCCCCACGATTGACCAGCGAGGCGTCACCATTAAAATCTCTTTGCCCCGGGGAACGGACCTGCTCGCCACGCGCCATATTGCCAGTCAAATAGAAAGTTTGTTCATTAATCATCCGGGAGTCCGCGACGTCTTTTCTCAAGTAGGTATTGTTCACGCGGTTTTGTCAACGCAACGCGATCAGTTATCCGCAGAGACCGCGAAAATTGAAGTGAGATTCAAGGAGGGCTATTCTTTCGATCCATTTATTCAAAGCGTTCAGGAGGTCACGAAGAACCATCCCAATTGCGATTTCGAAATTCAAGAGCCCCGGTCCCGTTTTGTAACGCTTTTTCAGGCTTCTTCCCGTGAGGTTCAGATACGTTTCTCCGGACCCGACTTGAAACAGTGTGAAGCCATCGCACAAAATATCGCGGCCACACTATCTACCTGGCCTTCACTCGATTTCGTTCGGGTGGTTCCGAATCCCGGAAATCCGGAATATCACGTTTACATCGACCGGGATCGAACCGCGCATTATGGCATTGCGTCACAGCAGGTCATTGATTTCTTGAGCGCGTACCTGCGCGGGATTGAAGCGAGTCGGATTGAAGCCTTTGGTGACAGAACACCCCTGGAAGTGACAATAAAACGAGATGTACAACTGTCCGATCTCCTGAATGCTGAAATACCGCATTCGTCAGGCGCTATGCTGCCCATGCGGGAGTTTATTCGGGTTAAAGAAGGCGTGGGATATGCCGAAATTCGACGTGAAAAGGGCACGAGGGTTGTGGCAATTTTAGCGGACGTCCGGGCAGAAGGCCCCGTGAAAATTTGGCGGAAGTTACAGGCGCATCTCAATCAATTGGAAATGCCCGAAGGATATGGCGTTGAAATCGCAGGTCAAAATGCCTTCATCGCGGAGTCGCTGGACAATTTGACCGTCATCATTGCCCTGTCGATTGCGCTCGTATTTATGGTCATTGCGTCCCATTTTGAGTCTCTGCGTCTGCCGTTTGTCATTCTCACGGCAGTTCCGCTTGCCATGGCAGGCGTCGTTTTCATCCTCCTGATCACCGGACAATCCCTGAATATCATGTCCTTGATTGGCATCGTGGTGCTGGTGGGCATTGTCGTCAATGACTCTATTGTCAAAATCGACTTTATCGATAAGCGGTACAAGGAAGGGGCGAGTCTGCCGACGGCGATTCAGGAGGCCGGACAAAAACGTCTTCGACCTATTGTGATGACGACGGTTACAACGATTTTGGGATTGATTCCTATGGCCCTCAGCAAAGGCGCCGGCGCTGAGTTGTGGCGTCCGCTTGCATGGACCATTATCGGGGGTATCGGATTGTCGACCTTTTTGATTCTATTTGCCGTGCCCGCCCTGTACGGCGTCGTGGTACGCAAAAACCGATGACGTTTAGCGATAAATTACAAAGACGACCCATAGGGGTCGCCATGTTTACGATTGCCGTCATTTCTATTGGCCTGTTCGCTGCTTGGCAGTTGCCTATCGAACTGCTGCCTGCTCTGGAATATCCCCGAATGAGTCTTTCCGTGTCCTGGACGGGGGCTTCCCCGGAATCTATAGAGGCGCAATTAACGTCGCCGCTCGAAGCGATCGCCGTGGGCATCCCCGGCGTTAAGAGCGTGAGTTCCAGTTCGGGTTTTGGATACGCACGGTTGACGATAGAGCTATTGAAAACAGCCAGCCCCACTTACGTTCGCCTGGAATTAAAAGACAAGCTGGCGCGTTTCTACGAACAATTACCTGAAGAGATTAAACCCCCTGAAATCCGACCTTATATTCCCCAGGAATTTCGCGATAAAGTCGGTTTCATGCGCTTGAGAGTAACGGGCCCCGGAAGCCTTGACCAGCTTCGCAGAATTTCAGAAGAGATTTTAAGGCCGGGGCTAATCGGTATGGATGGGGTTGGTGAAATCAGAATCACCGGAGGGGCGCGGAAAGTCCTGCGGATTCAGGTGTCGCGAGCTCTGATGAACTCTCTGGGTCTGAACCTTCGGGAAATATATGAGCAAATTTCCGCGTTTAACAGGGAAATGTACCTTGGAAAAATATCCAACAGTGACCGGACGTTCTGGGTCAAATTGGAATCTTCGGACACCCACCCCGTCTCCGCGCTTTCCAGATTGCCTATTTCAGTCAATGGGAGCGGTCTTACCGTTTTGCTCGGTGATCTGGCAACGATAAAATACGATTTTGACGACCCTGAGACGTTCTTTCGAATCAATGGACGCGACTTTGTGGTCATGGAAATTACGCGCGAACCGGGATCCAATATCCTGGCCCTTGCCGACAATATTCACGAAAAACTGGAAGATTTCAAAAAAGCAAACACTTTACGACGTAATGTCAAAGTCGACGTCATTCAAGACAGAAGTCAGGACCTGAAAGAAGATATTTCGGTTTTGCTCAAGAGCCTGGTTTTTTCCGCGGCGTGCCTGTTCTTGATTTTGCTGGTTGCGTTCCGGTCCATCGCAGCCGTTGTCACTGTATTTGCCTCTTTGGTTTTTTCATTGTGCCTGACGTTTATCGTGATGTTCTTTTGCAACGTCAGTATGAACAGCGTGACGTTGATCGGGCTTGGCATTGCATTGGGAATTATGGCGGACAACGCCATTGTGGTGATCGACCGGTTGCAAAAAGACCATGCGACTCGCAACACAAGTAAATCGGAAGCAAGTGGCGTTCGAAGCGTCAGAATGCCCATACTCGCGTCTACGCTGACGACGCTTGGCGCGTTCTTGCCTCTGGTCATTTTATCGGCTCAAACCAGACTCTATCTGATACCTTTCGCCATTGTCGTATCAAGCGCCCTCGTGGCTTCGACTCTGTCGGCATTTACGCTCGTTTCCGTTGCTACGCACCACTTTATCTTGCGATCGTACAATAACCGTGTGCAAGGGGTCGTTTCCGATGAGACAGAATCCGAACAACGAGGCGGGTGGCAAGCTGCATATTGGTGGCTATTGAATCAAACGATTCGCTACCGACACTTTGCTCTGGTTGCGACCGTTTGGTTGTTTGGAATACCGGCGTGGCTTCTGCCAGATAACATGGCGCCTCACATTCAACGCAAAGAAAGTGGTGAGGATCCGTCCATTACACAGTTGATGAAATCCAGGTTCGCAGAATTATACGACGAGGTCCTTGCAAGCGATGCCTATTTAACCGTGAGACCTTATGTTGACAGGATTCTGGGGGGAAGCCACTATCTGTTTTATCGTAACGTCCCTATTGTTGGGTCCGTCAGCGGACGTGTAAAATTAGAAGATAGCTACGTCACGGTAGGTATAAAAATGCCCCGGTATACCGAGGTCAAATATCTTTTACAGGTCGTGTCCGCATTTGAGACCCATTTGGACCCACTTTCTTCAGATATTTATTATGAAACGCGGGTTGCGAATAATCACGAAGCTCATTTGAAGGTCAAAATGGCGCGCCGGCAGGACCCGGATGATTTGTTGATCACGCTCCAACAGGCATTTGAGCAGGTGGCCGTTTCACTTGGCGGCATAGAATGCTCAGTTCAGGGGTATGGTCCGGGGTTTCGGAATATGAGAAGGGCCGACATCTCAAAGCTCGTCACTTCCGTGAGTGGTTATAATTATTTAAAGGTAAAGGAAATAGCGCAAGATCTGGCGGCGCAAATCTCCAGGCACAGACGATTTTCCAATATTTCGATAGATCAGGCATCCTATGGCAGAAAGCCTGCGTGGAACGTCGTCGCCATACCGAATAGAGAGCGGATGTGGAATACGCGCCAAGACGTTGCCGCCGTATTCAGCTACATCTCCGGTTTAACCCTGTCCGATGGGATCTACCGGTCTGCTGTTGAGGGACGGGAAAAGGACATTCCAGTATATTTAGACCATCTCCCGGACGATCGCGTCCATACCATTTCCGATCTGAACAGACGAACCCGGACCGCGGAACGAGCATTGAAAGTAGGAGACGTTGTGCAAATCGAAAAACGCCCGACATTGCCCGTTATTCATAAGAAAAATCAGGCCTACTCGCGGCTGGTAACCTGTGACTACGCAGGACAGTCCCGCTATGGCTTTCGAGTGATCATGGATATCCAGAACGCAATGGATTTGCCTCTGGGTTACGGTTTTAACCGGGGAGGATTTGATTTTTTCGATGATGAAGGGACATTGTGGGGCGCGGTTTTTCTGAGCGCCGTTCTCATTTATATCATTCTGGCCGCACTGTATGAATCATTTCGACAACCCTTCATCATTCTATGGACCGTGCCCATGGCTTTTATCGGGCTTTTTCTCGTGTTTTTCATTTTTGACGGCGTATTTACGCAGGGTGGCTATTTTTCAATGATTTTCCTTATAGGGATTTCCGTTAACAATGCCATCATTCTACTCTATCAGCTGCAAAAAAAAGCGGGAAAGCGTCAAATCCAGCTAACCCGGTCGGAAATATTCGCAGTCTGTCTGAGCCGGCTTCGCCCGATTCTGGTCACCGGCGCAACGTCCATAGGCGGGTTATTGCCCTTCTTGATCTGGTTTCCAGGCGAGACACTCTGGCACGCCTTTGCCCTGGGCACCGTCGGCGGACTCTGTTTTTCCACCGTTGGCGTGCTGCTGATACTCCCCGCGCTATTCTACAAAGCAACGCGAGCGTGATTGAACGTCCGCGCCCGCCCGGATACGTTGGGCAGCGAGGTGTATCGATCGGAATCCTGATGATCGGCCGTAAAAACCACTGCGTTTTTTCGCCACCTCCGGTTTAAAGGGCCGACCAGGCGAGCACGTCGGCGCCCGGTATCGACGGGTATCACAGCTTGATGAGGGCGGCGAGAATGCCCGTCAGCGCCACCATGGTCGTAATGAGCCAGGCGAAACGGGATCCAATGAGTTCATTTGTCCGGTCAATGCGTCTATTGGTCTCGTCAATCCGCTTATTGGTCTCGGCGATCTGCAGGCGGAGGTCTTTGACGTCTTCGCGCAACTGGAGTCGCAGGTCCTGCAGATCTTCGCGCAGATAGGCGACTCCCCAATGGGTGTTATCCGGGGCCGGAGCAGCTTGAGGATCGGTCGATTCGGCCATATTCCCGCACTCGATTGAAAGGTAGGTATCGGCACGGCGTACGAGCGCGCAACTGAATGCGCCTGATAAAATATACGGACTTGACCGTGATCGCGCAACCGGCATTGCCGGGCAGTCAAGGGTCGGCTATCTCTATCGGGCGAATCTCCGCTACTCGCGTCAAGGTCTCTCCGGGTAACGCCGGACCGTGTCCGGAGGGCGCCGGACGGGCTCCTCGCCGGTGAACGGCTGCCTGAGAAAGACGTCGGCTTCTTCGTGGACGCCCCAGACGTTTTCGTGCTTTCGCACGCGGCGGTAATGGCGGAGTGCATTGTCCCGGTCGTTACGCAGGTCGGCCAGTTTGCCCAGCATGAGATGTGCTGGACCAAGCAGCCAGCTCTTTTTTGTGGCTTCGGCCGTATAGAGTTCAAGTCGTTCGATTGCCGCTTCCGGGTTGCCGGTGAGATAGTGGCCGAAGCCTTCGATGAAGTGCAGCTTGTTGCGCGACCACCGGTTCAGGATCCAGTTTCGTTCTTCAGCCAGGAGACGGATGGATCTTGCGGAGTCGATCAGGGCCTGGCGGTAGTTCTGCCTGCCCTGGATGGTGAGACCGAAGAGCGCGTCCAGGTAACGGATGCGGTAGTCCAGGCTGTGGGGATAGCTCAGGTGCAGGTCTGCGAAACGGTGCCGCGCGTCTTCGTAGTCCTTCTCGTAATAGAGGGCGATGTAGGCGCGGCTGGAGACGGCATGCCGCTGGGTGTAGATGCCCTCACGGGCAACGCGCTCGAGGCGTTCGAGACCGCGTTTCCGGTCGCCTTCGGGGAGCGAAAGGAGACGGCTTACCATTCTGAGGAAACGGGGCTGGCGGTCGGCCACGTACTCTGCCAGGCCCAGTCCGAAATAGGCGTCCGCGAGGCCTGGATTCAGACGGATGGTTTCCTTGAGGAAGTCCCGGCATTTCAGGCCATGGAGTACGCCGTCTATGGGGCTGCCGTGGATAAGCGCCAGGCCCGCGCGCAGACCATAGGCTTTTCCGAGAAGGAAGACCATCTCCGCGTCGTTATTGTCCATCTTGAGAGCACGTTCGGAGAGTTTGATGGCACGGCCGGTCAGGCGGTCGACGGAGTCGACAAACCGTACGCCGTCCGCCAGCAGCATGCTTTCGTTCCAGTACGAAAGGGCCTTGCCCAGATAGCCCTCGGGGCGTTCAGGTTCGACGGCGACGAGTGAGTCGAATATGGCGTGGGAGAGGGCGTACCGCTCGTCGAGCATGTAGTCGATACCCTGGCGGACGGCGCGCTGCCTGGGGGAAAGCACGCGGGAGGCGTGGACGATGCCGCAATGATCGAGAAGGAGCATCGTCCATGTCAGAATTGTAAGACAGCTTCTAAGGACCAGGCGCGGAGACATGGCGTTAATCGGCGGAGAGAATCGATGGGGCGCGGTTCCACGCAAGGCGGGTTTCGCACCAGGCGGAGACAGAGAGCAGGCGGATTTCGGCGAAGGGTCGAGCGACGAGTTGGACGGCGGCGGGCAGTCCGTCGGACGTACAGGTGGCTGGCAGGACGGTCGTGGGAAGACCGGCGTAGCTCCAGGGGCTGTTGAAGGCAGGACTGCCGGTGGATGTCAGACCCGATGGCGCCGGCGTGGGCGTTGCAGGGGTCAGCAGCGCGTCCACGCCCTCGAAGGCAGCGAGGACCTCCGACTTGAACGCAATCTGGCGCCGTCGCGCCCTGGCGTAATCGACGGCTCCGGCGGCGCGTCCCCTTTCGATGATCTCGCACAGGCCGGGCGGGAAGGCGTCCCGGCGGGCGTCGTATCGTTCCCCGTGGACGCTCGCCGCGCCGACCGCGAGCAGCAGCGCGTGATTCTCGTGTAAATCGGCAAAGGATCCGGGCATTTGCACACCGGTGAACTCGGCGCCCGCAAAGGCGAGGCGCTCAACGGCATCGTCCGTCGCCGCGCGCATGGTTTCGTCGGCGTTATCGGGGAAGTACGTGCGAATGATGCCGACGCGGGGGGGACGGGCAAGCGGTTCGACGCGGTACGTATCAACAGGAACCTCGGCGCTCAGCGGATCCAGCGGATCCCGACCGGCCAGGCTTTGGAGAATGACGGCCGCGTCGGCGGCTGAACGTGTGATCGGACCGGGATGATCCAGTTCGTAGCTGACGGGCACGATCCCGCGCAGGCTGATTCTGCCGAAGGTGGGTTTGAGACCCACGAGGCCGCAATACGCCGCGGGTCTGCTGATGGATCCGCCGGTCTGGGACCCCAGGGCGGCGGGACACATGCGCGCCGCGACGGCGGCGGCCGAACCGCTGCTGGAACCGCCGGGCGTATGATCGGGGTTCCAGGGGTTCCTGGTTTCCGCCGGATCGAAACACGCAAATGGCGTGGTAACCGTTTTGCCGTGGATGACCGCGCCGGACTTGCGCAATCGGGCGACCACCGCTGCATCTTCATCCGGAATCCGGTTGTAGAGATGTCTTGCGCCGGCGGCGGTGGGCAGGCCCTCCACGTCGATGATGTCCTTTATCCCGATTGGAATCCCATGCAGGGGACCACGGTACCGGCCACGGGCAAGTTCCTCCTGAAGACCCCGTGCGCGTTGCTCGGCGCCTTCCCTGTCGACGTGGACCCAGGCATGCAGGCGGCTGTCCAGGGCGTCAATCTGTGAAAGACAGGCTTGAAGAAGCTCCAGCGGAGAAAGACGGCCCGACCGGATTTCCTCCGCCGCCTGTGTTATGGTAAGCGTATGCGGCATGGGTCGATTGCGTCGACGATGATAAACGTGGAAGCTCAGTCTGTGCGGTCACCGTGCGGCTAACAGCCGGTTGAAAAAGCCCATCCGGGCTGCGG
>JAAXHE010000202.1:0-37393 GCA_012271065.1 Candidatus Latescibacterota bacterium | reverse complement strand
CTCGGTTGCGCGCCTTGTCTTCGACCTCGCCTGCAGAGCGACTTTATCAACGGACTGTTGACGGCGTGTTGAAGATAGCGTTGATCAGGAATTCTGTCCACAAGTATCTGTCATTGCGTGAGGTTGGAATGCCCACCTTCCGGGGTCAACGGGTCGATATGGTTTCTTTCCGGGCTGTGAGGAGACCGGAAGCGGCGGGAAGGCCGACGTCGTCCAGCGTATGCGCAAAACCCCGCGCGGCGAATGGCGGGAGATGCTGACTCCGATGGACCGCCGCACGGAAATCTATATAAGGTATGACTCGACCTATGGACCACAAGATAATGTAAAACAGTATATTAGGGCAAACTTCCCCTTGACTGAATAAAAACATTGGCTTATCTTTCAAGTGCTCTCAACAGGCAGGCGATTGAGACTACCCTTCTTCCGAAACCCCGGGGCCGATACCCCTCCGGCCGTTCTCCGAGGTTACCGGATCCGGATATCCTCCGTTCCCCCGAAACTGCATATCCTGACATTTCGGACCGCATTAAAAAAGCCCGGAAACAGGAGACGTACCCGGCAGCCGGATTCCAGTGGCGGAATCATCTCTCCACGGCTGTCGCGTGAACCTGTTTTCCGGGCTTTTTTAGTTGGGCCGGCCGGCGGAAGAGCGCCTGCCACGGTGTTACGGGTCCGGCTGCGGCGACTACCTGTGATGCGGTTCGCCGCGCATGATGGTAAACGCCCTGTAGATCTGTTCCAGAACAACCAGACGGGCGATCTCGTGCGGAAAGGTAAGGGAAGAAAGCGAAAGGCGCCAGTCAGCGCGTCGGATAACCCGGGCGGCAAGGCCGGATGGACCGCCAACGACAAACGCGATTCGGCCAGTTCCTTCCAGACCGATTCTGGAGATGCGCCGGGCGAGGCCGTCGGAACTGCAGGACTCCCCGGCCGGGTCCAGAGCGACTATAAATGCGTTCTGCGGAACGCGTCGGAGAATGCGTTCGCCTTCCTTGCAGAGGCCGTTCGGTGCGGTGCCCCTGTCTGGTGCCGGTTCCTCTTTGACTTCGATATGTTCCAGGCTGGTGTATCTCCGGATGCGATCGATGTAGTCCGAGACACCAACTCTCAGATACGGCTTTCGGCATTTGCCAACCGCCAGCAGCAAGATTTGCATTGGGTTATGATAAGGACAAGATCCGATTTGCACAAGGGGCTTGTTCCATATTGCGAAAACGGGTATAATATCTGGGGAAACAAAACAGGGTTCGGATGTTAATTTGCTATTTCTTAGGCCGTTGCAGCGCTTGACTTTTCCAAGAGCGCGCAGTAGATTTCGTGGCTCCCGTACCGATCGACGAGAAAGGGCGTGCGTCGTGAAGCGTCTGCTGAAGATATCGCTGCCCGCTGTGTTGTGGTGTGCTGTTGCCGGCAATGCCCGGGCGGCCGTGGAGACAATGCCCGTCGAAGAACTCCGGAGAGGGATGCTGGGCATCGGCCGGACGGTCTTCCAGGGAACGCGAATTGATACGTTTCAGGTCGAAATTCTGGGTGTATTGCACAATGCGATCGGTCCGCGCAGCGATCTGATTCTGGCCCGGCTGTCCGGCGGCCCCCTGTCCAATACGGGAGTGATCCTGGGGATGAGCGGCAGTCCGGTTTACGTCGATGGCAAGCTGATCGGCGCGGTATCGTATCGGGTTGGCGCGTTTGCCAAGGAACCCATCGCAGGCATTACGCCGATTGCCGCAATGGTTGATCTGTTCAACCGGCCGGCAGCACCGGAAGGCGTCAGTTCGGCGGCCCGCCTGAAGAAAGCCGGCGCGCGGCGTCTGATCGATCTCGCGGGTATGGATGCGGCGGAGTTGACGCCGATCAGCCTTCCGATCGTGATTTCCGGTTTTGCGCCGCAGGCGGTCGAAGATTTTCGACAGGCGTTTTCAGATTTAGGATGGACGCCGGTCCAAGGGGGTGGTGGCGTGGATCCCGGCCTGCCTGCGGGTGGGTTCGAACCTGGCGCCGCCCTTGGCGTGCAGCTGGTACGGGGCGACCTCAGCGTGACGGGAATCGGAACGCTGACCCATCGGGATGGGGATAGGGTGGTCGGATTCGGGCATTCCATGATTTTTGGCGGTGCGACTGCGTTTCCGATGACGGGAGCCTATATTCACGAAGTGTTGCCCAGCCAGTCTGCGTCGTTCAAGCTGGGAGTGGCAGGGCGGACCATGGGCGCCATCGTTCAGGACCGCGCCCCCGGCATCGCCGGCACCATCGGTCTCGAAGTTGACATGATGCCCGTACAGATCAACTTGCGTTCGCCGGGCAAAGAGGCGCAGTTCCGGATGGAGGTTTTGCGAGACCGCGACCTCAGTCCGACTCTATTGCGGATCGCGGTCTTCAGCGCGATGGTTTCGTCCGAGAAGCTGACGGGCGAGGTAACGGTGAAATCCCGTGTAAGAATCGACCTGAATGGACGTCCATCGGTGGAGGCCGAAAACGTCTATGCCGGCGCATTGGGGCTGGGTAGCGCCGTACTGGGGGTCACCACGCCGTTCGCGAACCTGATCCGGAATCCGTTCCAGCCGATCAGGATCGAGCGGGTCACCTTCGACCTGGATGTGGAAGCCGAGAGGGCGCACACCGCCCACATCCAGGCTATCGGATTGCAGAAGACATCGTTCCAGCCGGGCGATACGGTGCGTGTCACGGTTTCATTGCGGCCCTACTGGGGAGGACTGCGGCAGGTGGAGGAAGCCATGGTCATTCCGAATCAAATGCCGGGCGGCCGGCTGATTCTCAGGGTTTCCAGCGCATCCGCCCACGTGAAACAGGAGGCCAAGCGAGCGCCGGGTGAATACAACGCCAGAAACCTGGATCATCTCATCCGCCTGCTGGGGCGCGCCGGCCGGAACAACGAAATGGTTGTTGAACTGCTGTCCGGGGCCCAGGGCGTGACGATTGAGGGACGGGAGGTGTCAAGGCTGCCGTCGTCGGTGCTCTCGGCACTTCAATTTGCACGTTCGTCCGATGCGGTAAAACAGGTTCGGCAGACAGTCGTGCAGAGAGTACGGATTCCAACGGACTACGTGCTGTCGGGAAGTCAGATCGTCGTACTGAACGTGAACAGGAAACCAAACAGCGTTATTTTCGCCGGGGGTGGAAGCGCTGGCGAAAAAGGGAAGTAGGTGATCCCGGGATCGCCGCTTCCGGACGCCCGGGCGTTGGGAGCCCTTCGCGGACGCGATCGGCGCTCCCGGTGCGAATGGACCGCAATCGGCCCGGCAAGGACAACCGGCGGGAACGGACGATTCGGAAGGATAGGAGATCAGACTGTTGGATCGGGAAAACGGAAATGTGATCAACCGGATTATGCTGATAAGCCTCTGCATCGTTCTCAACTGCCTCCCGATTTCAGCGGACGGCGTCGAGCCGATCGTGTGGCGGGACCACTCGCAGAAAGCTTTCGCCAGGGGCGAAGCCGACGGCGTCTCAATAACGAGAGAAGGCGCAGTGTTGCTGGCGCCCGAATTGCAGGCTGCGGCGAATACGGGAGAAGAATTCGTGTGGGCGCTCGCGGAGGGGCGAGGCGGTCGTCTGTATATTGCAACGGGCAATGGCGCAAAGATCTTTGCATTTGATGGCTCCGGAGAGCCCACGCTCCTCTTCGACTCTCCCGAAGTGGCCATCTTCAGTCTTGCCGTCGGAACGGACGGGATACTTTATGCCGGCTCATCACCGGATGGGATTGTATACCGGATTATTCCGGGCAAAGAACCTGAGACGTTCTGTCGAACCGGAGACGAACACGTCTGGGCGCTGGCTGTGGACGGAAAGGGAGGCCTGTACGCAGCCACCGGCGGCAGACACGGGCGCATCCTGCGTATCTCCAGGGCCGGAGAAGTTGACGAAGTCTATCAAAGCGATGACCACAATGTGGTGTCGCTGATTCGGGACGCCCACGGCCAGATGTACGCCGGCACGGACCAGAGCGGGCTCGTCTACCGTGTAAACGCAATAGGAGAAGTGGAAGTACTGTACGACGCGTCGGAAGATGAAATCCGCGCCCTGGCGATGGGACCAAATGGGGTCCTGTTCGCGGGTGCAATGTCCAGGCGTTCCAAAGGGGGCGGAAAGGGTGGATCCCAGCAAACCGCAAAGGGCCAGGGGTCCTCAGCCTCCCAACAGGGTTCCGTGCTTTATGCGATACGTCCATCGGGTGCGACGGAGCGTCTCTGGGCGGTGGACGAGCCGATGCTTCTGGCATTGCATGCGGACGATCGGGACATTACGGTGCTGACGGGAGACAGGGGGAGCATCTATCGCGTGGACCTGTCCGGCCGGGCCACGCTGCTGACCCGCCTGAAAGACATACAACCGTGGGCGTTCTGCAGGTCCGAGTCCGGGGATTTCTGGCTGGGAACCGCGGGAGGCGGGAAAGTGTATCGGTTGGGCATGGCGTACGCGCGCGAAGGCAGGCTGGAATCCAGGGTGAGGGATTTTCACCTCGTATCCGGATGGGGTAAGATCACCTGGGATTCACAACCCGCCCCGGATGCTTCCATTCAATTCGAAACCCGTTCGGGAAACAGCGAGAAACCGGACAACACCTGGAGTGAATGGTCTTCGGTCTCCCAGGGGGGACAGATACACAGTCCGCCCGCCAGGTTCCTGCAGTATCGGGCCGAGTTGAGATCGGAGGCGGGCGCGACCACACCCACGATTCGCGAGGTGAGTCTTGTGGGACTCCAGGAAAACATGGGCCCGCGGGTCCTCGCACTCGTCGCCTCGCCCATTGAGGCCCAGGGTAACGGAGCTGCGCCAAAGGACACGGGAAAAGGCCGAAACGCGCCGGGTAACTCGAAAGGCGTCTGGCGGATCGCATGGAAAGCGGAAGACGCGAATAACGACGCGCTGGTGTACACGGTGTACTATCGGGGTCTGCCCGAGAAGAATTGGAAACTGCTGAAAGAAGATCTCCGCACCAATTCCTACGAGTGGCATACCGAGTCCGCGCCCGAGGGGACGATGCTGGTCCGCGTGGTGGCGTCGGACAGGTTGACCAATCCGGAGGAACTCGCGCTGGTTGGCGAGATGGTCAGCCAGCCGTTCGATCTTGACCACACACCGCCCTCCGTGGTGCTGCAGATACGGCGGGCGGGCGGGTCAGTACAGGTCCAGGGATCGCTGAACGACGCTGCGAGCCCGCTCTGGAGTGCGGCCTATGCTGTGAATTCAGGTGAATGGAAGGTGATCTTTCCTGTTGATCGTATTTTCGACTCCAGGACGGAGACCTTGCTTTTCGAAATCCAGGATCTGGCGGCGGGAGAATATACGGTCGTCGTACGTGCGACCGACGCGCTGGGCAACGTGGGCGTGGGCACAGCGACGATCGATCTTAAATAAGGCCGTCCACGCTTTGCGTTTCACCTTCCCGGCGATACAGGTCAGTATATGACGGATGTGGACTATATGAGGCTGGCGTTGTCGCTGGCTGAAAATGGACGCGGTCGGGTACGGGACGGCGCTCTGGTGGGTGCGGTGGCGGTTCGGGACGGGCAGGTTGTTGGAAAGGGGTATTACCCTGAATCCGGAAAACCGCACGCGGAGGTATACGCGCTTGAAGGGTTGGCCGACGGAACCCCCGATGTTACGCTGTACGTGACCCTCGAACCTTGCGCCCATACCGGCCGTACGCCGCCGTGTGTCGATTTGTTGATCAAAAGAGGGGTTGCGAGGGTCGTATGCGGCATGGTGGACCCGGACCGACGGGTTTCCGGCAGAGGCATCGACAGGTTGCGGGAGGCCGGTGTACGGGTGGAGGTTGGCGTACTTGAGGAAGAGGCGCGTCGGCTGAACGAGGCTTACGTAAAACACCGCACAACGGGCTTTCCATTCGTCACCCTGAAGCTGGCGCAGACCCTCGACGGTCGGATCGCGACGACTTCGGGCGAGTCGAAATGGATTTCGTCTGGCGCGTCCAGAGTCAAGGCCCACGGGCTGCGTGCTGAAGCGTCCGCTGTCCTGGTCGGTCGGGGGACTGTCGACGCGGACGATCCGGCGCTGTCGGTTCGGCGCGTGGACGGTCCCGATCCGGCAAAAATCGTGCTGGACAGTCGCCTTGAGATTTCAAGAGACGCAAAGATATTCGACGGGGAGGCGTTGATTCTCGCCGCCGCGCACGGGGTTTCAAAAAAAAAAATCGAAGCGATGGAGGAGCGCGGCGCGCGCGTATGGGTCTGTCTGCCAAAGGATGGAAGGCCCATGCTTCGGGACGTACTTTCCCGGGCGGGCGCCGAAGGCATAACCCACGTGTTGATCGAAGGTGGGGGCACGGTGGCTGCTTCGGCGATGCGCGACCGGTTGGTCGACCGCCTGGCGGTGTTTATCGCCCCGGCGATTCTGGGAAAAGGGGTTGAGTCGGTGGGCGACCTGGGAATTACAAGAATGGCCGATGCGATTCTTCTGAATGAGGTCGCCGTGGATTGGACCGGCCGCGACTTGTTCTACACGGCACGGTTGAAGGGCGATGCCGTTCTGCCGCGGGCTACATGAACCGGGCGCCGGGACGGCAGCCCCGGATCCTTTGTCCGGCACGGCTCCGGTTTGTTGAGTCCACGAGGCCCGCGAAAGGATGGTCTCGATGTTTACGGGGATTGTCGAGGAAGTGGGGCTGGTGCGCGCGATTCAGAGGCGGAAGGGGTATCAGCGAACGACGGTGGAAGCGAAGCGTGTGCTGGAGGATGTCTCAATCGGCGACAGCATATCCATCGACGGCGCCTGCCACACCGTTGTCGAAGCGGAGCGCCGGGCGTTTTCGTTCGAGTCCGTCTCGGAGACCCTGGAACGAACGACCCTTGGAAGGCTGAAAACGGGAGACAGGGTGAATCTGGAACGGTCGATGAAGCTGTCGGATCGCCTGGGTGGCCATCTGGTCGCCGGTCATGTGGATGGGATGGGCAGGGTGCTGGAATGCAGACGTTGGGCGGACAACATGGTGTTCCGGATTGGGATGCAGGCCGAACTCGCCGCGTATCTGGCCGACAAGGGATCGATCGCCGTAGACGGGATCAGTCTGACGATTGTGTCCGCCGGTGCACGAGACTTTACGGTGACGGTCATTCCGCATACGATGGAAGCCACGACGATCGGCGAACGCCGGGTCGGCGACGCGGTCAATCTGGAGGTCGACCTGGTCGCGCGGTACCTGGAAAGACTTACCGGCCGCACGGAGAACGGAAATCTGGCGACGTTGCGGAACGTGGGGATTGGAAGCGAAAGAGAAGGGGTTTCGTGAGAACCGCGCAACCTGGACCAGTACGTCTTTAACTTTTACTTCGCCGGGAGCGGCACTTCATGTCTGAGGTCGACGACGGATTCCATATCGCGTCCATCGAGGAAGCGCTGGACGACATCCGGGCGGGCAAGCTCGTGATTGTCGTGGACGATGAGGACCGTGAAAACGAGGGGGATCTGATCACGGCGGCGGAAAAAGTCACGCCTGAGATCATCAACTTCATGGCTCTTCACGGGCGCGGGCTGGTCTGTCTGCCGGCAACGCCGGAACGGTTGCAGGAGTTGGAACTGGAGATGATGGTGGGCAAGAATACCGCGTTGCATGGAACCCCTTTCACGGTCAGCATCGACGCGGTTGAGGGCACAACGACCGGGATCTCGGCGCAGGATCGTGCGGTTACAATTCAGCGATTTGCGGATCCGGACGCCCGGCCTCCCGATTTTGCCAGACCCGGCCACGTCTTTCCTTTATCCGCCCGTCCGGGAGGTGTGTTACGGCGGGCCGGGCACACGGAGGCGACTGTGGACCTGGCGCGGCTCGCGGGTCTCTATCCTGCCGGCGTCCTGTGCGAAATCCTGAATCCCGACGGGACGATGGCGCGGCTGCCGCAGCTTGTCGAAATGGCCGGGAAGTTCAGCCTGAGGATCATTACGATCCGCGATCTGATTGCGTACCGGCGCCGTTCGGAAAAGCTGGTCGAGTGTCTGGAGACGGTCCGCCTCCCCACCCGGTTCGGCGAGTTCAAGCTTCATCTCTACGATAGCGAAGTCGACAGGCGGGATCACGTGGCGCTGACCAAGGGAACGCTGACAGCAGAAGATCCGGTATTGGTGCGGATGCACTCCGAGTGTCTCACGGGCGACGCATTCGGGTCGCTGAGGTGCGACTGCTGCACGAATCTGCATTCGGCGATCGAAATGATCGAGCGGGAGGGTCGTGGCGCGGTTGTCTACATGAGGCAGGAGGGCCGTGGCATCGGCTTGCGCGCAAAGATCAACGCATACCAGCTTCAGGAAGAAGGCTACGATACCGTAGAGGCGAATTTGAAGCTCGGTTTCAAGATGGACGAACGGGATTACGGCATCGGCGCGCAGATTCTGTTGGACCTTGGCGTCAGGAAAGCCCGGTTGATCACCAACAACCCCGCCAAGCGGGTGGGGCTGGAGGCGTATGGAATTGAAATCGTGGAGCGGGTCCCCGTCAAGATTGTATCGACGCCGTGGAATATCCGTTATCTGCGTACCAAACAGAAGAAGATGGGACACATATTTGACGAAGAAGATCTGAAGTTGGCCGATGGCTCCCCGGAGGAAACGTATGGCCAGAACGATTGAAGGTGGATTGCGCGCGGATGGCAAACGATTCGGCATTGTGGTGAGTCGATTCAACGGCCTGGTCAGCAAGCAGTTGCTGGAAGGCGCGGAGGATTGCATTAGACGACATGGAGGCGAATCGGAAGATGTCGATGTGGTCCGGGTTCCGGGTTCGTTCGAGATTCCACTGGTGGCCGGGAAAATGGCGCGTAGCGGACGTTACGACGCGGTGATCTGCCTGGGCGCCGTGATTCGCGGGAGTACTCCCCACTTCGATTACGTGGCCAACGAGGTCTCCAGGGGGATTGCATCGGTCGGGCTGGAGTCGGGTGTGCCATGTCTTTTTGGCGTGTTGACAACCGATACGATCGAACAGGCGATCGAAAGGGCGGGAACCAAGGCCGGCAACAAGGGATGGGAGGTCGCCCTTGCCGCTGTCGAGATGGTAAATCTGTTGGCATCCTTGAACGAAGAAGACGCATGACGGGTTCTCGACGAAAAGCCCGTGAAGTTGCGCTGCAGGCGCTGTATTGGAGCGAGAGTTCGGGAGACCCCGTACAACGGACGCTCGATGCCGTGGCGCTTCGCGCCGGGTTGACGGACGCCGCTGCCGAATTCGCCCATGCGCTTGGGCGGGAGACCTGGACGCGCAAAGAAGAACTGAACGGTCTGATAGAGGGAATTTCCAGAAACTGGGCACTGGATCGCATCTCGAGGATCGACCGGATCCTGCTGTGGATGGCGCTAACGGAAATGCTCGCATTCGACAATATTCCGGTCAAGGTATCGATGAACGAAGCGATTGAACTCGCAAAGCGGTACAGCGTGGAAAAGGCGCCTACGTTCATCAACGGAATTCTGGATGCGCTGGTCAGGCAGAAGGGAGTCATCGAAAAACCGGTGGATTTTCGATTATCGGTGGATAACAGCTTATGATGGGCGTGATCAAAAAAGTCTTCGGGACCAAGTACGATCGGGATCTGAAGAAACTCTGGCCGACGGTCGAGAGAATCAACGGGCATTGCGAGTCTTACGCTCCCCTTTCCGAAGCGAGCCTGCGCGGCAAGACGGCCGAATTCAAGCAGAGGCTGCGGGACGCGACGTCAGAATACACGGTACAGCTCGATGGGATGCGGGAGGAGTTGAAGAGCGAGGAGGAAATGGATCGCTCTTCGCTTCTGGACGAAATCTCGGAACTGGAGGGTGAAGTCAGGGAACTCGAGGCGGAAGCTCTGGAGGAAATCTTGCCGGAGGCATACGCGGTCTACAAAGAGGTTTGCCGCCGGTTCAAAACGGACGGAAAACAGTGGGAGCGAGCCGGTGAGTCCATTGTCTGGGATATGGCGCCTTACGACGTACAGCTGCTCGGCGGTATCGTGCTTCACCACGGAAAAATAGCCGAGATGGCCACCGGCGAGGGCAAGACGCTCGTCGCGGGAATGCCGCTTTATCTGAACGGATTGACGGGACGGGGCGTACATCTCGTTACGGTGAACTCCTATCTCGCAAAACGAGACGCCATGTGGCTGGGGCCCGTCTATCTCTTTCTCGGGATGAGCGTGGGTATTATCCAGGATCGGTCCATGGAGGCGGACGCGTATCTCATGGAGGAGGATGGCGAGGGCGGGTACCGTCTGCGGGAGTGCGATCATCAGGAAGCCTACAGGGCGGACGTCATCTACGGCACGAAGGACCAGTTCGGGTTCGACTATCTTTACGACAACATGGCGGTACGCCCGGACGACCTGATGCAGCGCGAACATTATTTCGCGATAATCGACGAGGCCGACAGCATACTGATCGACGAAGCGAGGACGCCGCTGATCATTTCAGGAGCGGTGGCGGAGGCCGACAATCAACGGTACGATGAGATGCGGCCGCTGGTGGAGCGGTTGGTCCGTGCGCAGACGCGGGTGGTAACCGGAACGCTGAACGAAGCGGAGGAAGTCCTTGAAGAGGACGAATACGAGGCGGGTATCCGGCTACTTCAGGTTCAACGGGGGATGCCCAAGAACCGGCGGTTCATGAAATTACTCCAGGAAGAGGGAACCAAACGTCTGATCCAACGGGTTGAGGCCGACTATCTGCGTGACAAACGAATGGGCGAGATTGACGAAGACCTCTACTTCAGCGTGGACGAGAAGAGCCACGTAATCGACCTGACCGACAAGGGACGGGTTGAGATCAGCCGGAAGCCGGACGATTTCGTGCTTCAGGACCTGGATGAAGTCCTGCGCGAAATCGAGGCGGACGATGCGCTTGCGCCGGACGAGAAGGCCAGAGCCCAGGATGACGCCTATCAGGACTACGCCCGGAAGAGCGAGGCGATTCACAGCGTACAACAGCTTCTGGTCGCCTATACGCTTTATGAGAAGGATGTAAGGTATATCGTGGATGGCGGCCAGGTGATTATCGTCGACGAATTCACGGGTCGTCCCCAGCCGGGTCGGCGATTTGCGGACGGTTTGCACCAGGCTCTGGAAGCGAAAGAGCGCGTCAGGGTGGAACGGGACACCCAGACGATTGCCACAATTACACTGCAGAATTACTTCCGATTGTACCACAAACTGGCGGGGATGACGGGAACTGCCGAAACCGAGGCGGCGGAACTGTTTCAGATCTACAAGCTGGACGTCGTGGTGATGCCTACGAACGAACCTGTACGGCGGGTCGATTCGGAAGACCTGATCTTCAGAACCAAACGGGAGAAGTATAACGCCATCGTGGACGAGATAGAGCGGCTGAACGACAAGAGCCTGCCGGTTCTCGTGGGTACCATCAGCGTCGAAATGTCGGAGTTGTTATCCCGCATGTTGAAGCGCAAGGGGATTAAACACTCGGTGCTCAACGCACGTCACAACCAGCAGGAAGCCCAGATCGTTGCCAGAGCCGGACAGCCGCGCGCCGTGACCATTGCCACGAATATGGCGGGTCGAGGTACGGATATCAAACTGGGCGATGGCGTGGTCAAGGCGCCGCAAGACCATCAATGCGCGCTGATACCCGGAACCAACGGTGGTCATCCGGTGTGCCCGCACCTGGAAGAATACGGTTGCCGGGATGAGGTTCCTTGCGGACTGCATATCATCGGAACCGAGCGGCACGAGGCAAGACGGATAGACCGGCAGCTTCGTGGACGGGCCGGCCGGCAGGGCGACCCCGGGAATTCACGGTTTTTCATCTCACTGGAAGACGACCTCATGCGGCTCTTCGGCTCCGAGCGGATTGCCCGGATCATGGACCGGCTGGGCGCCGAAGACGGCGAGGTGATCGAGCACCGGATGGTGACCCGATCCATCGAGCGGGCGCAGAAGCGCGTAGAAGCCCGGAATTTCGAGGTGCGGAAACATCTCCTGGAATACGACGACGTGATGAACCAGCAGCGGGAGGTCGTATACGATCGGCGCCGCCACGCGCTGGAACAGCACAATATCTACGAGCAGATCGAGGAAGAGATGGAGGAGGTGGTGAACGCTTCGTTCGAGAGCCACCTTCCCGATGAAGGGACCCAGGAGGACTGGAATCTGGACGGGCTCTATCGCGACCTGCGCCAGATTTTCCTTCAGGTCCCGGAAGTGCCTCCCGAGGCGCTGCCCGAACTGAAGGAGGATGGATTCAGGCATGAATTGTTCGATGGAATCAGGTCTGCGTACAGGCGCCGGGAGAGCCTGATCGGCGCGGGAAGGATGCGGGACATCGAGCGAATGGTCTATTTGGGGGTAACCGATGAGAAGTGGAAGGACCACCTCAGGGAGATGGACGACCTCAAGGAAGGCATCGGCCTGCGGGGATACGGACAAAAGGACCCGCTGATCGAATACAAGCGTGAAGGGTTTCAAATGTTCGTCGATCTCCTTGACGAAATCAACCGTGAAACATTGAAGACCCTTTTTCGCATTCCGGTCGAAGAGGAACTGACAAGCCCCGGAAGCCGGCAGCCTCAGCGGGTCTCGCTCACGCACCAGGATGCCACCGGCATGGGATTCGCGCACGGCGTTGAGGCGCCGCCGATGTCGGATACCGTCGTGGCCACTTCGGAAGGGGGGCCGCCCCGGCAACGTCCGATTCGGGTGCAGAAGGTGGGCAGAAACGACCCGTGTCCGTGCGGAAGCGGGAAAAAATACAAGAAATGTCACGGTCAGGCGGGTCGGGTTCCGGCGTGAACCGCTACGCCGGTCGGGTCAGCTCCGTTCAATGCGAGACCCGGCCAATACAACGCAAAGGAGCTTTCAGGCGATGAAGTCCCGAGATGACCTGTTGAGTGAGGCCCGCGGCGTGATTCCGGAGATGAGCGTGCAGGAGGTTCACAATCATCTGGAAGGCGGTGCGAGCCCGGTCCTGCTGGATGTGCGCGAAATGGATGAATGGGAGTCGGGTCATCTGCAGGGAGCGGTTCACATTCCGCGAGGCCGCCTCGAAGCTGAGGCTGAATCCTCCATTCCGGACAAGTCCCGGGAAGTGGTGGTGTATTGCGCCGGCGGGGTGCGTTCGCTTCTGGCTGCGGATGCGTTGAAGGAATTGGGTTATGTGCGGGTGATTTCGATGGCAGGCGGGTACGAAGACTGGGCGGACGCCGGCCTGCCGTCAGAACAGCCGCCGGCGCCTGAAGAAGCTGACGATCTGGATCGTCCCGAACTCTTGGAGGCTGAGATAGAGCACCTGGAGAAACGGATCGCGCGAAAGAAACAACAGCTGAAGCGATCCATACCATAAGAGGACCATTGCGGACATGCATTAGCAGACGCACCCGATATTGCCCGAGGCGCATTACAATATCGTAATGCGCTTTTTCTTATTTGGCGGAATTTGTCCTTGCGCCAGGAAGCCGAAGCATGTATATTGGTGCTGTTAGCACTCGATTGTTTCGAGTGCTAATTGTTGGCGAAAATATATATAATTTAATAAGTTAATGTGAGTTATATTCTCGTGAAGGAGGGGCGGATGACGGTGAAGCCTCTGGCCGACCGGGTGCTTCTCAGGCGGATTGAAGCCGACGAACAGGTTCACGGCGGCATCATCATTCCCGACACGGCCAAAGAAAAACCTCTCGAAGCCGAAGTGGTCGCGGTGGGTCCCGGGAAAGTCAACGACAAGACGGGCGATCCGATACCGGTGTCGGTAAATGCGGGCAATCGCGTTCTGATCGGCCAGTATGCGGGGAATGAGGTCGAGGTCGACGGAGAAGAACTGGTGATTGCTTCTGAAGACGACATTCTGGGTATTCTTGAATAGAGAATACGGCATGACATGGAAATCTTGAGTCAATCCCTTTAAGATGGGGACGGGCGATTACGAGCCGGAAATGTCGCCCATGGATTCGGATCCAACGAGCTATCATTCACTAGCGTTTACAGGAGGATAAAAATGCCAGCCAAGCAACTGAGCTACGGGATAGACGCCCGGTCAAAAGTTTTGGACGGCGTGGACATTCTAAGCAAGGCAGTCAAGGCCACGCTGGGCCCGCGCGGGCGAAATGTGGTTCTGGGCAAGAAGTGGGGTTCGCCTACCGTTACCAAAGACGGGGTAACGGTGGCCAAGGAGATCGAACTGCCCGATCCTTACGAGAATATGGGCGCTCAGATGGTGAAAGAAGTCGCCTCCAAGACCTCCGATGTGGCAGGCGACGGCACCACCACGGCAACGGTACTGGCGGAGGCCATTTACCGGGAAGGCCTCAAGAACGTAACGGCCGGCGCCAATCCCATGGATATCAAGCGGGGAATCGATCAGGGTGTGTCGGCCGTGACCACAGCTTTGAAGAAACAGTCACAGGAAGTCACGGGCCGAAGGGAAATCGCGCAGGTGGCGACGATCTCAGCCAACAACGACAGTGGCATTGGTGACATAATCGCGGATTCCATGGAAAAGGTCGGTAAAGACGGCACCATTACGGTCGAGGAGGCCAAGTCGATCGAGACGACGCTCGACGTCGTAGAAGGCATGCAGTTCGACCGGGGATATATTTCACCGTACTTCGTGACCGACCAGGACAACATGGAAGCGGCCCTGGAAGATGCCTACCTCCTCATCTACGAGAAAAAACTGTCCAACATGAAAGATCTTCTGCCTTTGCTTGAGAAGACGGCTCAAACGGGCAGGGCGCTGCTGGTGATCGCCGAAGACATTGAGGGTGAGGCGCTTGCAACATTTGTCGTGAACAAAGTCAGGGGGACCATAAAAGCGGCGGCGGTGAAAGCTCCCGGATACGGCGACAGACGAAAGGAGATGCTTGCGGATATTGCCATTCTCACCGGCGGTAGAGTGATTTCGGAAGATCTGGGCATAAAACTGGAGAATATCCAACTCGACGATCTTGGGCAGGCCAAGCGGATCGTGATCGACAAGGACAATACGACAATCGTGGAAGGCGCCGGCGCAACCGACGACATACAGGGGCGCGTCAGCCAGATCCGCATGCAGATCGAGGAAACGACCTCGGACTACGACAGGGAGAAACTCCAGGAGCGGCTCGCAAAGCTGGCCGGCGGAGTGGCCGTGGTGAACGTCGGCGCCGCGACCGAAACCGAAATGAAGGAGAAAAAGGCGAGGGTGGAAGATGCCCTGCACGCGACCCGGGCGGCCGTGGAAGAAGGGATCGTACCAGGTGGCGGCGTCGCCCTCGTGCGGTGTATGTCGTCGCTGGATTCGGTGCGCAGCCGGGTTCGCGGAGATCAGAAAACGGGCGTGGATCTTCTGACCAAGGCGCTGGAGGCGCCGCTCAGGAAAATTGCCGATAACGCGGGTCACGAAGGCAGCCTTGTTGTGCAGCGGGTGAAGGAGGGAGATGGCGCCTTCGGGTTCAACGCGCTCACCGAAACCTACGAAGACCTGATCGAATCCGGCGTGGCGGATCCCACCAAGGTCGTGCGTTCCGCGGTTGAGAATGCGGCGAGCATCGCCGGGCTTCTGCTGACAACGGAGACGCTGGTAACGGAAGTTCCGGAAGAAGAAAAAGAGCCCCAGGGTCACGGCCACGGTCACGATCACTATTAATGGCCGTCACATCGGGCAGTTGTTCGAAGGTCGGCCGATAACGGCCGGCCTTTTTTCATCTGGTAAATCATCATCATATTGGCTTATATTAGTGCGTCGCCCTGATGTCTACGGGCAGGTTCGATGTTGAGGCGGATTGGAGACGAAACGGCCTGTAATGCGTCGTCTTCAGCTCGAAGGGAGGTATATGGACGTTATTCTGGATTCCCCATCCGAGGAGAACGATCAACCCGTTTCCGATGCCGCGGGCGGGGAGAAGAAGGAAGAAGCGAAGGATTCCGAAAGACGCGTGGTGTCACGACGGCCCGCCAGGCGTACCCGGGCCGGCAGCAAGAAACCGGCAAGGACAACTCGAAGCCGGGCCGCATCGGCGGATGAAAAGAAGGAGAAGCCCGAAGCCGACGCCCCGGAAGATGCAGATGAGTCAGAGGGGAATACAGCTGAGGTCCCGGAGAAGCGCGTGGTGTCGCGACGGCCCGCGAAACGGTCGAGGGCATCGACAAAGTCCGGGAAGCGCACGACACGCGCGAAAGCGGGAGACAAGCAGCAGAATCAAACTGGAAATGAGGCTGAAGAAGCCGAGGAACCGTCGGAAACTGCTGCTACGGGAGCTGAGTCTCCTGAGCCGGCCAACGACAGTGAATCCGTTGCGGAGCCTGCAGCGGAGACAGCGACTTCACCACCCGATTCTGCAGCGGCAGCGTCCCCGGAAGCCGCGGTTGACAGGACGCAGGAGTCTCCCGCCAGAGGCGCTTCACAGGAACACCGCCGAACGAGAAGGCGCCGTCAGCCCAGCCGGCAGAACGACGGTGGGGGAGGCGCTGAAAGCCGGGAGCGGGCTGAGCGGGTCCCACAGTCCGTCATGGAAATCCTGACGGACACGTGGACCGAAGAGAAAGCCCGAAAATATCTGAGCGACGGTTTTCTGGCGACGCTTTCCACCCCGCTGGTCAGTCGGAAGAAGGTCGAGGAAATAGACGAGGACGCGTTGCGGGATCGCCTGAAAGTGGTTCGCCGCGTGCTGGCCGACGAGTGTATGGTCGAGGACGATGCATCGGATCTCATCCTGCTCGATATGGTGATAAACGCGCTGGCGGACAGACTTGAGGTCTATCGGTTGACGTCCCAGGACGCCAGTCCCGAGAAACTCGTTCACATACTCCAGCTTCGATACAATGCGGACCGGCGTCTCATCGACACCGTGACCGCATTGAAGAACGCCTAATCGGTTCGGGAGGTCGTCCCTCGGGCCGGTCGTTAATGCGGCGTCCGGGACGTTTTCCAGTCGACGTCGATTTCGTAAGCCAGGGGATCCGCGGTGCGATTGGCCCGAAAGGCATTGATGCGTTCCGCGCAAGCGTCGCAACGGCCGCAGGCGGGGCGTTTGCCTTCATAGCAGGTGTGGGTCTCGGCGTAGGGCACGCCCAGGTCCAGGCCCATGCTCACGATTTCGTCTTTCCATTTCTCCACAAACGGGGTATGAATACGGTAGTCGGTCTGTCGCGTGGCGCCCAGACACAGGGTTTTTTCCAGCATGTCGTAAAATTCGCGGCGGCAGTCACGGTAGATCTGAAAATCGTCCCGCACAGGCGAGAGAAAGAGATCATTGCAGCCCCTCATTTCTGCCCAGGCGGCAGCTACCGTGACGAAGAGCAGGTTGCGGAAAGGCACGACGGTCAACGCCTGTTGATCCTGTTCCGCCGGGGGAACGGGGCGCCCGATTTCCGTGAGGGGATTCCCGCCGATCTGCCGGAGATCGACTTTGAAACAGCGGTGAGAGTCCGCATCCGCCAACCTGGAGAGGCTTGAGCTGAATTCGAGCTCAACAGCGTGGCGCTGGCCATAGTCGATCGAAACGGTATGGATCTCTGAAACACCATGGTCTCGCATCCACCAGAGCAGTGTGGTGGAATCCATCCCTCCGGAGAGCAGAAGCACGGATTTCCGGGGCAGGGCGGTCATGGAGCGGGACCTTTTCCATATAAATGTCAAGAGGGAGCCGGAAGGCTCCCTCTTGTCTTTGCGCAAACAACTCTTATTGCTAGCGATTCTCCAGGAGTTGATCCACGACCGCCGGTTCCGCGAGCGTTGACGTGTCGCCGAGATCGCCGGTATCGTCTGCGGCAATTTTCCGCAGGATACGGCGCATAATCTTACCGGACCGGGTCTTGGGCAAACCAGGCGCCCAATGGATGACGTCAGGTGTGGCGATAGGTCCGATCTCTTTTCGAACCCACGCCTTCAGTTCGTCCTTCAATGCATCGATGTATTCCACGCCGACGTTCAGGGTTACGTAGGCGTAGATTCCCTGACCCTTGATTTCGTGGGGGAAACCCACCACGGCCGCTTCGGCCACGCCATCGTGAGAGACAAGGGCGGACTCGACCTCGGCGGTGCCCATGCGGTGCCCGGAAATATTGATCACGTCATCCACCCGACCGGTGATCCAGTAATAGCCGTCTTCGTCTCTGCGACAGCCGTCTCCGGTGAAATAGTACCCCTTGTATTGATGGAAGTACGTTTCCTCGAAGCGTTTGTGGTCGCCGTAAACAGTGCGCATCTGACCCGGCCAAGGCTCCGCGATCGCCAGTACGCCGCTGACGTCGTTACCATCCAGTTCGGCGCCGGACTCCGGATCGAGTACGACGGGTCTGATGCCGAAGAAGGGAAAGGTTGCAGAGCCGGGCTTCGTGGCCGTTGCGCCCGGAAGCGGTGTGATGAGGATGCCGCCGGTCTCGGTTTGCCACCAGGTGTCGACGATCGGGCAGCGGCCTCTACCCACGTTGTTGTGGTACCATAGCCAGGCTTCCGGGTTGATCGGTTCGCCAACGGTCCCCAGAAGCTTCAGAGACGAAAGGTTGTATTTGGCCGGCCACGCTTCTCCCTCTTTTGCAACCGCCCTGATCGCCGTGGGGGCCGTATAGAACTGATTGACTTTGTATTTATCGATAACCTGCCAGTAACGCCCCGGATCCGGATACACGGGGGTGCTTTCGAACATAACCGTCGTCGCGCCGTTTGCCAGCGGTCCGTAGATGATGTACGAATGTCCGGTAACCCAGCCGATGTCGGCGGCGCAGAAGTAGATGTCGCCATCGTGGTAGTCGAAGATGTTCTTGTGGGTGTAGGCTGTGTAAACCATATAGCCGGCCACGTTGTGCTGCACCCCTTTGGGTTTCCCCGTCGACCCAGACGTATAAAGGATGTAAAGCGGGTCTTCGGCGTCCATTTCCTCACAGGGACAATCCGGGCTGGCATTTTCCATCGCATCGTGCCACCAGATGTCCCTGCCCTCCTGCATGGGGCAGGAAATGTCCGCATGTTCGCCCACCCGACGGACGACGATGCAGGTCGCTACGGTTCTGCCGTCCATGCGTCCATCGGCATTTGCAATGGCGTTATCGGCAAAGGCCTTGCGCTCCATCGGTCTGTCGCCCCGAAACATGCCGTCGGTCGTGATCACAACCTGGCAGGTGGAATCGACAATGCGGTCGGCAAGCGCATCCGCGGAGAATCCTCCAAAAACGATGGAATGAACGGCGCCGATCCTGGCGCAGGCGAGCATCGCGATCGCCAGTTCGGGGATCATTGGCATGTAAATGGAAACGCGGTCTCCCTTCTTCACCCCGCGTGACTTCAGCACGTTGGCGAACTTGCAGACCTGCCGATGGAGTTCCCGGTACGTCAGCCTGCCGTCTTCGCCCGGTTCGTTGCCCTCCCAGATGATCGCAATCTGATCCCCACGCGTTTCGAGGTGACGGTCCAGGCAATTGTAGACAATGCTCGTTTTCGCTCCTTCGAACCATCTGATAGAAACAGGACCCTCGTCGACATTGTAGTTATACGCGCGGATATTGTCCCATTTTCTGAACCAGTGGAAGTCTTCCGCCACTTCCGCCCAGAATGCTTCGACGTCTCTTATGGACTCCTGATACCGCCGCTGGTATTCATCGAAACTACCCACATGCGCCTGCGTGCTGAGATCCCGGGGCGGGATATATCGTCCGCCCTGCTCGAGAGTCCGGTCTGGATATGCCGCCATTGAAAACCCCTTCTTTCGGATTAAAACGGTTGAAACGGCAAGTTCGGCGCCGGTAAAAGCAGGTCTTGCAATTCCTGGATGGAGCGGCTATAATTATACCACATCCAAAGCGGATGTCAAGCGGAGAAACCGGATCGAGGGCGTGGTTATTCGACTGTTTTTTTTCGTGATAATTGTCATCAACGGACTGTCAGCCTTCGATCTTTTGATCTGCCAATCCGGTCCTCGAGCGCTTTCAGGGTGTAAGTTGACGTTGTTCCGGTCACCGGCTCCGATTTTTCGCTTTTCGGGAACCTTTCTCATTCCAGAGGGTTTAATGGGCGTTTGGCGGTTGTCTGGATTGTGGGTTTTGTATGCCCCATTCCCGAGGATGTAGCAGGTGAAAGGGGGGAAAGACCATGCTCATGGTCAACACGGATAACGGAGCAGCGTCGGATGTCGATATTCTCACTGATGTTGCCAACGGCGACATCGAAGCCTATGGTAAGATTGTAAATCGTTACAGAGGAAGGCTTTACAACTTCGTATTTCGGTTTGTCGGCGACCGGGAAACCGCCGAGGATATCGTTCAGGAGGCTTTTCTCAGGGCTTATAGAAAGCGGAACGAATATCGGGCGATCGCGAACTTTTCCACCTGGCTGTTTACAATTGCCGGCAACCTGGCCAAGAGCGAGCTAAGACGTCGTAAACGATGGCGGCTGTTTCCGCTTCACCGGGATGAAGAGAGCGATACGGGGCTGGAATTGCCGGACGAGTCCTACCGGCCCGATCGAATTACCGAATCTTCGATCGCGGATGTGCAGATTCATCGGGCGATCATGTCGCTGTCGGAAAACTACCGGCAGGTCATCCTGCTTCGAGACGTTGAAGGGTTGTCCTACCAGGAGATTGCGGAGATCAGCGGGTGTCCGGTGGGGACGGTCAAGTCTCGCGTGAACAGGGCCCGTCTCAAACTGCAGCAGAAGCTGAAGAATGAAGGAAGGGACGTAGGGCTGGCGATCTGACAGCGTTACGCCGACTTCCGAACCCAAATCGCATTTGAAATGGAATTATTGGAGGAGATACATGGGTAAGGGTCACATAACTTGCGGTGAGTTTGCGGCCCGATTATCGGCCTATCTCGAAGACGAGGTAGCAGGCGCAAAGAAATCGCAGATGGATCGCCACTTGGAAGAATGCCCCACCTGCGCCAATTCGCTGGAAGGGGTCAGGAACCTGACCGGTCGGCTGGCACGGATGTCGCGCGTGCGGCCGTCCGCCGGATTCGATTTTGCACTGCGCAGCCGCCTGATGATGGAGGCGGCGCAAAAGACCTCGTTCTGGAACAGGCTTCCGGACGTATTCGTTCCAACCATGCCAAGAGCGCTCGCAACGGCCGCGGCAGTCGTTCTGATCGCGCTCGGCATGACTACCGGGCTGGACGAGGCGCCGACAACGCGCGCGGTCGCCACGGATCGCGTACACCAGATGACGCTGGTTGCGCCGGCGTCATCGACGCTTCCTTCGGCGGACCTGCGCGGCGCACTGAAGATGCTGCCCCGGAAAAAGTCTCATCCAATTATGCAGCAAGCCTATCGGGCCGGCCGGGCCGATTCCGCAAGGGCCGCCTCAATGGTGCGCATGCGGCCGGGCAGGCATATGGCCAACGTGCGTCGGGTGTCATTTTAGTGAATCTGTCGGGAGAGAAAGCCTACGAGAACAATGAAAGCAAAACGGCCTAGAACGCTGTGGACGGTTCCCATAGTCCTGGGGATCCTTTTGTGCGGTCCGGAGGCTGCGTATTGCCGCGCCGGAAGCGTACTTAAGGGAATCGAAGAAGAAAGAGCCGAGATTCTGGAAAAGAACCGGGCCGGCGTCGTCCGTATTCATGCCATGTTTACCCAGACAGGGACGGCAGAAGGACTGCAGTACGGCAAGGGATTCATGCATGGTACCGGGTTTGTTCTGGATTCGAAAGGTACCATTGTTACGGTCCTGCGGGCCGTTAAAGACGCCGAGGAAATCTCGGTTATCCTGGGTACGGGGCGTCGTCTCCCTGCCCGTTTCGTCGCATCAGATCCGGTTTCGGAAGTGGCGGTCATCCGGGTTGACGCCGAGGGACTGCAACCGATTGCGATCGGGAATTCAGACAGGGTCCGCATCGGCCACTTCGCGTTTATTCTCGGCAACAGTTTTGGTGACCTGAAGCCTTCTATCGGTTACGTTTACAACGTGGACCGTACGCAGGATCTCATTCACATCGCCGCTTCCGTGCACCTCAGTTTTGGAGGCGCACCCGTATTTTGCAGTACTGGGGAGATTCTGGGCCTGGTCTGGGCGCTGCCCGATCCATGGTCCGGTATTCTTCCGGAAGGAGTTCCGGGCGCCCGAATGGTCCGCGAGTTTCCAACCACCGTATTTGTGGTACCAATTAACCGTGCGGTACGTATTGCACGGCGCCTTATGAGTGGTTCGCAGACGGTATACGGGTGGCTGGGCGTAACCGGAGAGTACGATCCCGAATTTCACGGCGTCCGCGTCGACAGCATTGCGCCGAACGGCCCAGCGGCGAGCAGCGGCATCGTGCGTGGCGATCTGATTATGTCGTTCCAGGCGCAGCAGATACAAAGCGCCGAGCATCTGCAGAGCCTGGTCCTTTCCACGACTCCCGGAACCGAGGTCCGGATGAAGATCAAACGAGGCGAACAACCGGACACACCGCGTGTCGAGGTGGGCAAACTGGCGGTTGAACCCGGTCGATTTCCCGCGGCCGGTTATGACGCATTGTCAGTCTCGTCACAACTTTCCATGCAGGAAGGCAACCAGGCATTGTATCGGGAATTCCTTCGTCTCCAGCGGGAGATTCAGCTGTTGAAGCAGCAATCGATAAAGAAATGAGCCTGATTCGAGGGGCGTAAACGGTTAGTTTCCGTACAAACAAAGCGGGCGGCCACGCAGGCCGCCCGCTTTGTTTGTTGTTGCCGCTTCTTTTTGTCTACGAGATCATGTTTTCCTGCACAAAATTGAGCCGGAGTCTGCCAAGCGCTCTGTCTTTGAGTTGCCGAACCCGCTCCCTGCTGATCTGCAGGCGTTTGCCAATTCGTTCGAGAGGCTCCGGCTTATCCGAGTCAAGGCCGAAATACAGGCTCAATATTCTTGCCTCGCGCTGGGGCAACCGGTTCAGGCATTCTTTCAGCAGCTTCTTGATCCGGGCATCTTCAAACTGCTCGTCCGGGCGGGACTCCTGCGTGGGTAGCGTATCGGCATACACTCCCGAGGAACCGTCGTGCGTGGGGCTGTCGAGCGATACGGTTGTTCGGTTGGCTTCGAGGGCGCGGCGCAACCGTCTGAGGGGCATGCCGGTTTTTTCAACCAGTTCGCCCAGGTCGGGAAGCCTGCCCAGCGATTGCGAAAGTGCGTTTTTTGCCCTGTTGATGACGTCGAGGTCGTCGATTTGATTCACGGGGAACACAACCGGATGTACACACCGATTAAGCGCCGAGAGGATGGCTTGCCGGATCCACCAGACCGCGTACGTGATAAACTTGTGCCCACGGGCAAGATCGAAGGTCCGTGTGGCTCGGATCAGGCCCAGATTGCCCTCGGCAATCAGGTCGGACAGGGGCAGTCCACGTCCGCTGTATTCTCTGGCGATTCGGACCACGAATCGCAAGTTGGCGGTAATGAGACGGTCGAGGGCGCGACGGTTGCCCTTCTGGGCGTCCGCGATCACGTCCGCTTCGTCTTCCTTGCTCAGCGGTGCGAATTTTCGGATATCGCGCAGATAGATGTCCGCGTTGCCGTCCGAAGATCTGGCGTTCATGTCCGACAATCTCCATTATCGATGGTGTATGCCTCAGGTACACCCGTTCATTCAACTGGAAGTCTTGTTGAGGTTCATTCTGCACTGGCGGCGGCTGGAGCCGCGTGGATGAACCGAATCTGAGTGAATCCATCCATGTCGTTGGTCTTCGACGACGAAATAACACGGAACAGTTGCGCTTACTTCCGCGAAACGAACTGAGCCGGGCGATCAATATAACGTCCGTGCACGCGGGCGTCAACGGAAAATTGTCGCATTTTGCGACAATTTGAAGATATACGACAACGTCGTCTTCGGACTGCCCGGTTCCCGTTCGGCGCCAGGAAACAGAAACGGCACTCCACGAGAAAGGGCGCCCTGCAGCCGTGGATCTAGTGATGAAAGAGCCTGATTCCGGTATTGACCATGACCATGCCGTATCCATCGGCGGCCGCGATAACGGCATCGTCCTGGACGGAACCGCCTGTCTGGATAACGTACTCCACTCCGGTGCGGGCGGCGCGGTCGATGTTGTCTCGGAAGGGGATGTACGCATCGGAGCCGAGTGTCACACCCTTCAGGCGCCGCAGCCATTCCCGTCTGGGCGCTTCATCGAAGGGCGGCGGCGCTTTGCGAAATGAAACGCGCCACGCGCTCTGCTCTTCGGAAGTCATGTTTCCTCTGAGATAGAGCTCGATGGCGTTTATCTTTTCGGGCCGCCTCGCGCCCTTTCTGAATTCCAGACCCAATACCGCAGGGTGCTGGCGCAGAAACCAGGCTTCGGCTTTACCGGCCGCAATGTCCGTACACGCAAGGCGGTTTTGCTGGCCCGCGCCCACGCCGATGGCCTGGCCCTGCAATGCGAAGCAGATGGAGTTTGACTGGGTGAATTTGAGCGTGATTGTGGCCACCAGCATATCTCGGGCCTTTTCCGCGGAGATTTCCTTTCGCCGTGTAACCACGTTTTTCAGGATCTCCGGACCAGCCATCAGGTCGTTGCATTGCTGTTCAAAAGTGAGTCCGAATACCTCCCGTCGTTCCGTATCCCGCGGCCTGTAATCCGGATCGATTTGAAGGACCGGGTACGCGCCCCCTTTTTTCTGTTTCAATATTTCCAGAGCTTCAGGACGATATCCCGGCGCAATGACACCATCGGACACCTCGCGGCGAAGGAGTCTGGCCGTGGCGACGTCAACCGTGTCGCTCAGGGCCGCCCAATCGCCATACGAAGAAAGCCGGTCGGCGCCCCGGGCGCGGGCGTACGCCACGGCCAGGGGCGAAAGGTCCATGTCCTGGACAAAATACGCTTTTTTAAGGTCGTCGTTCAATGGCTCGGCAACGGCGGCTCCCGCGGGACTGAGGTGTTTGAAGGAGGCGGCAGCGGGTGTATCCAGCGCCTCCCTCAGTTCCTTCACTAGTTGCCAGGAATTGAGCGCGTCGAGCAGGTTTATATAGCCGGGTGCTCCGTTCAGGACGTTGAAGGGAAGCGGCCCGTGCGGGTTGAGTATTCTTGCGGATTTCTGGTGCGGGTTGCAGCCGTATTTCAGGGCGAGTTCAGCCATGGCGCATGTCCTTGAAAGTCCACGGTATTCCTCGAAATCTCGAGCAGGGGAGCGTCAGGTCGATACGCACGGCCCCAACCCCTAACCCAACACGCCGTCGGCAAACAGCGAACCCAGATCGGTTACGCCCTGCCATTCGCGAAGCGCGGGGTTCTCCGTGCTGAGGACCATGTCGGTGGCGCCGGATTCGGTCCTGGAAAAACAGATGACCTGGTTGCCTTCCGCCAGGCTTACAATGACGGGTGAGTGGGTGGTCAGGAGGATCTGCACATCTTCAATGGATGAGAGCGCCAGAAAAACCGTCTCCACGGCACGGGGATGGATCCCGTTTTCGGGTTCCTCAACGAGATACGCGCCTCCGAAATCAGACAGGTATGCCGGGAGAGTAAGCGCCATAAGGCGGAGGGTGCCGTCTGAAATTGTCCAGGAAGGCGCTTCCAGTCCGTTTCGATCCTGGAAAATCAGATAACAGTGACGATCCTCACTGCGTTCGACTGTGCGGATGGATTTCAGGTCGGGCAGGACAGATTTCAGGGATGTGACCCAGGCCGCGAATCGGTCGGGCGCATTGGACTGCAGTGAGGAGACGACCCAGGGCAGATTGGAACCGTCCGGCTGAAACGCGGCGGGACGACCGGGCGGGCTGGGACGACGCATGCTGGCGCTGTTCAGTACCAGGCGCTGGATTCCTTTGTTGAGTACGCCTTTCAGCCAGGTTGCTACCGGATATCGGGTTTCGTCTTCGGGCAGATTGGCCAGAGCGGACCGCCGGGGACCCAGCCTGAAAGAGTGGTCCCATCCCGTGCCGGTTTCGTAGTAGAAGTTGTCGTTGCTCCCATGAACCTTGTGTACGATGGTCCTGGCGCCTCTCAGACGGGGCAGGGCGAGCGTGTCCGGCATGGGGCGGTCCATGGGGAAGAGCGTCTGCTGTTCGTATTCTGGATCGCTCCGGGAATCGTTCGGAAGAAGCAGAACACGTTCGGCGAGGATGGCGGTCTCATCGGTATCGGAGGTCGTCCCGATGGTGACTTCGTACCGGCATCGAACGTATTGGCGGTTTTCGAAGAGGTCTGCCTTCTGAGATGGTATGCTCAGTTCGATGGCGACTTCGAAAGGGTCGAACGTGCGACGCCAGACAAGATCACGCAGGTCCGCGGCGCGTTTTCCCACGGCCTCCTCCAAACCATTGGAAACGAGGTCGCCGAGGAAAGCGATAGCGTCAAGAAGGGTCGTCTTTCCGCTCGCATTGGGTCCAACCAGAATGTGGAACGCATCCAGCGGTCGGCTGATGTAGCGCAGACAGCCGTAGCGGAGGGCTTCGACTTTACGAATCATGTCAGCCTGCCGTGGGTCAGGTTAACTCGTTGTTTCTCGTTTCCGGTTTCATAGCGGCGTTTGCCAGATGGCTCTACCAACGAAAAACGGTCCCAGAGACTGCACGTACTGCGCCGTCTGCCGGGTCTTTCGCATTTCCTGCACAACGTGTGAGAGAGGATGCAACTCGGGACCGAGCAGGCCGATGACGAAGTCGTTGTCGCTGCGGTCCAGGCCATAACAGGCCAGGCGGATGTCCTGTGCAAAACCGGCCTCGGCGTAGGCCCGCCCGATTCTGGCGTGTTCACCCAGAATTCCGCGTAAATCCTCACCGGAAAGCAGTCCGAACTCAGGCTTGCGCCGCAACGGATACCACACGGCCCAGGGCCAGTCCGGGTTCAGGACCTTACGGCGCGGCTTTCGCAGCAGCGTTTCTTCAAGATCGGGTTCGTACCCGTGGGCGTAGGTTCTCCCGAACATGGTAAGGTCAGGATTTCGATGGAGTTCAGCGAAGGGACGGGTGTTCATCAATGAGCGGATTTCCCCCGCGAACGCGTCGGGAGATTCGGACAGTGTGAGAACCCCGACGCCGGATGGATTGTTCAGGTCCACGTAAATGACGGCGTCGACCCCGGATTCAGCGAGTGCGTCCGCAAGAGTGTCCGTGCGCAGGCAGTTTTCGAAGACGTGCAACTGCATAAACAGCCGCCGGTTGCTGGCCTGTATCTGTCCATTGATGGATTTGCCCTTTTCACGCAGATCCAGGTTTTGTTCTTTGGAAGTAGAATGCATCGGGAGATTCCGTCTGACGGGAAATGAGTCTGCAAATGGCCGCGCGTTTTCTCAATATACCACGCATCGGTGCTGTTTCAAGCGAAAGATGTACGCGCCGTGAAATTGATGGTGCGGAGTCAGTTCTCCAGCCTCGAGAGAGACTCCATAACCGTGGGTTGAAGACCGGCTTCGATGTCCCTTCGACGCAGGGAATGGAATTCGCCCAGGACGGCGTTGGCCCTCGCGAGGATGTCGATGCGTGCTGCGTACAGGTTCACCTTGTCGCCAGGCAGTGCCCACAAGGCGACGTCGTCCGAAAGGGTATCCAGGTATGCCCGCGCGCCGCAGCAGCCCAGGCTGAGAGCAGCCCGTCCGCTCTTGACGGCATGGGGAACCACGGCGCACGCCGGTCTTCCCATTGCGGGCGGAACGGCGGGTTCCACCTGCTGGACGGCTTCGGTAATGATCAGGCTCTGCCCGGAATGCGCGAAGAGCAGTACCACGGTCGGTTCGAGTGGCGTTTTGTCCAGCGGGGCGTAAATTACATGCTTCGTTTCGTTCTCCAGCACCGGGATCTCCTGGACGTCCTGTTCACGAACGTAATCCATTCCGGACATGGTCTTCAGGACGTCGCCCAACTCGGCTTCGTACGAAGCAGGAGGGTTGGCCATATTGTGCGTGTACACGCCGATCGCGCACAGTTCGTGGTGGGAGGTCCGGGTGGCAAAGGGACCCTTTGCTGCTTCCTGCCAGAACAGACAGCCGGCGGGCGCCCGACCGTCGTAGTCGGGTACGCCCTCGGGCACTTCGTTCGAAATGCAGACGGCAATGGGAGGCAGGGCAAGGCTGAGTGAATTCTGCAGCGCGCCGGCAGTGGCTGTATAGGAGTTCATGGAGTCCCGCCTTTCTGTGTGGGTTTCGGAACGGCCGTTATTCCCTCTCCGTGCCTACTGCGTCGAGGCCGTCGAGCGATTTTTTCTTAGCGCGTATACGAGCAGGACGATGCCCAGGATGATGAGAGGGAAGCTGAGCCATTGTCCCACACTGAGGGGGAAGCCGTGGCCGTAAGCGGCCTGGCGTACTTTGACGAATTCGACGACCACCCGGAATGAGAATACCGATACGAGGAACATGCCGAGAAGCAATCCCGGCGGCGTCCGGGCCCGTTGTCTTGAGTACGCGGCATAGAGGAGGAGGAAGATCAGCCCGTAGGCGAGGGATTCGTAGAGTTGCGCCGGATGCCTTGGGACGGCATCCACGTTAGAAAAGACGACCGCCCAGGGCAGAGTGGTCGCGGCGCCGTATATTTCGGAATTGAAGAAGTTACCAATACGGATGAAGAACCCGCCCAGGGCAACCGTAACGACAATGCGGTCGAGGATCCAGAGGTACGACTGATCCGGCCGGTTTCTGGCGTACAGATAAAGTGCGGCAAAGATGCCGATGGCCGCGCCGTGGCTGGCAAGGCCACCTCGCCAGATCTTGAAGATTTCAATGGGGTTTGTCAGGTAGAATACGGGATCGTAAAACAGACAGTGTCCCAGCCGCGCGCCGATGAGGGTGCCGAGAACCATATGGTTCACCAGGCTGTCCAGGTCCTTTGCGGACTTCTCCTCGAGCCGGAACATACGGCGCACAATGAAGAAGCCGAGGACGAAAGTGACCAGAAAACACAGGCTGTACCAGCGCAGGACAACCGGTCCGATGCGGAAGATCTCGGGATCCGCACTCCAATGGATCTGGGCGATTCCGAACATAAGAAACCGGTCTATGGGCTTTTCGGCGGGGCGGGATCATATCCGCCGGGATGGTAGGGATGACATTTGAGAATTCGTGAGACCGATAGAAACAGTGCGACCGGAAAGGAATGTTGCCGAAAGCAGTCACGGGCGTACCGGGAGCACGTGGGATGAAACCGGCACCCGCTGCCGGGACCGAAAACGACCTGAAAAAAAGGCGAGACAAGCAGGCGGTAGAACCGGAGGAGGACAATCGTTAAACCGGCCAGAATGCGGTCGACGGCAGAAAGCATGTTCAGGCGAACTTTCAGGCAAGGGTCGGGATTGGTTATATTTGCGAATGATGAAATGTCTTTTCGGCCGATATTGGCAGGAAAAGATAGCAAAATGGAGCAATCACCGAAAGGAGAATCCATGGCGGAAGAGACGATCTTCAGCAAGATTGTCCGGAAGGAGATACCTTCGGAAATAACCTACCAGGATGAACTGGTCACGGCATTTCGAGACATCAACCCGCAGGCGCCGACTCACATTCTGATCGTACCAAACAAGGTGATTCCCACCGTCAGCGATGTAACGTGCGAGGACGAGGCGGCGCTCGGCCGGCTGTTTACCGTTGCCGCCCGGCTCGCGGAAGCCGAAGGGCTGTCCAGAGACGGGTACCGGTTGATCGTGAACTGCCGGGAACACGGCGGCCAGGAGGTCTACCACGTGCATATGCATCTGCTCGGCGGACGGCCGCTCGGGCCCATGCTCACACGCCGGCAATAGCCGCTGACCGCACTCCGGCGGGACCGGGATGACGCCCGGACAGGGGTCTCGCAACCGGCCGGACCGTCAGAGCGGCGGTGTCCATTGGCTCGCGGTATGCTAATGCTTACTTGTCGGGCCACTTGTAGGCCGCTCTTGCGTTCTTCCAGAATACCTTCTCGACCGCTTCTTCTCCTATGGCCTTGAAGTACTCCATCGGGATGCGCTGTACAGTCTTGTAATCTGCGCCGTGTTCGCATACGGGCCAGTTGCTGGCGTAGATGAGCCTGTCCACGCCGAGTATTTCCCAGAGGTAGTCCAGGGTTGGCGCGTAGTAGATCAACTCGGGCGGCGCGGGTCTTTCCCGGGCGGTTTCAACCAGGCCGGATACCTTGCAGTAGATGTTCGGGTACCGCGAGACATTGTGCAGGCCGTCGATCCAATCGGGGTCCGGCGCCTTGCCGTCAATGGGTACATGGATTACGTGATTGAGTACGATGCGCAATTCCGGCAGCCCCTCGGCAATTCGGACGGCGGAGTGAAGTTGCTCGACGTCGATGAGAAGGTCGAGCGACAGGTCGTTCCGCGAGAGCGACTCGAGCCTGGAAAACAGCGAGTCGCTGACGGTTTGAACTTCGTTCCTGTGAAGGCGGATACCCCGGAAAAGGGGATTTCCAGCCAGGCTCGCGAGGTGTTCCTCAAAGTCGTCCGATTCCGGGTCAAGATTGCCCACGAAGCCAACGATGAAGGGCTCCGTTGCAGCCAGATCCAGGATCCAGCGGTTGTCTTCAATCCATTCACTGGCTTCCACGACCACAGTGCCGGTCACTCCCTCGGAAACGGCGACCGCTTTATAGTCTTCAGGAAGCACACGGCGGTAGAGCAGGGTGTCGTCCTGCGGCGGCCAGGGTACCCCTTCGTGGCGGTATGGATCGTAGAAATGGGTATGGGTGTCGATGATCATATGCGCGCTCCTCGTGTCTGTCCAATGCTGAAATCTTGACAGAAAGAGTGGATTGCGTATTTTCTATGAAGCTGTCAGAACTTGACTTTGCAGAAAGACGCGGCTATGGCCAGGGGAAAAGGACGGTTTTCGTCCACCAAGACATTTCACAATCTGCCGTGTTCGCACCGACAGGCGCATCACGACGGGCACTGCCGGTTTATCCACGGTTACAACAGGGACATTACGTTCCATTTTACGTGCGACGAATTGGATGAGAACCTCTTTGTGGTGGACTTCGGCAGGCTCAAGGACCTGAAGGCGTGGCTGGAACACATGTTCGACCACACGATGCTGATCAACGAAAACGACCCCGAGCGGGAGCTGTTCGAGGAGATGCACCGCAGGGGGATTGTGGACCTGCGCGTGATACCCAACGTCGGGATGGAGGCCTCCTCAAAATATGTGTTCGACTACGCCGATCGGATGATACGGGAGAAGACGGACGGGCGTTGCTGGGTCTACAAGGTGGAGACGCGGGAGAATATGAACAATTCAGGGGTTTACGAGATTGTGCAATAGCAGGAGCCGTGAATAAGCTTCAGACTCGCGCGACCGTCCCATGTGAACTCGATCCGTCAGCCCCGGAACCGCAACCAGAGTCGCACATAATGCCGCCGACGCGCAGGGTCGGCATCGTCCTCGAATGCGGTGCGATTGTGAAGTATCCAGCGGTTGTTCGTAAACAGCATCTGTCCGGGTTGCATACTGAACTCCACCCTGAATTCCGGGCGGCGAAGCAACGCTTCCACAACTTCCAGCGCGCCATTCTGTTCGGCGGTCAGCGGTTTGCCGGCGCGCTTGTGACCCACCTGGATGTAATAGTACAGGTATCGGAGCGTCAACTCACCATGGCTCCACCGAAAAATCGGGAAATGAGACGTCGGTGAGTCCCCGGCCCTGTACTGTCCTCGACGATCGAAATAGAACCGCTGATAGAGGGTTTCGAGGACATCCGGGTGATTTTTCAGGAGTTCATTGTGGAGGGCGTATCCGCTGACAAGCTGACTCTGACCACCGGATTTCGCCGTGCGCAGGCAGAGCAGACCCACTATGTCGGGCAGGGCTTCGCCGAAGGCATTGTCGTTGTGAAACGTACTCTCCGCATTGGTCACCGAAAACCTGGCTCCCTTTGTCACATTCTCGCCCGTATCCCGGACGTCGTACAATAGCGTTCCTTCGATATTCTGTTCCATCGGGGCGCCAAGGTACTCGCCAGTCATCCAGTACATCGACTGCGCTTCTTCAGGTGTATACCCGTTGACAGGCACGCGATTGACGATGGCAAATCCACGCCCCGATCTGAGAGCGTCAAGTACCGGTTGGAGGCATTCTCCGCAGTAATCTAACGACACGCCCTGGCGGGAAGTCTCCGTAATGGGCAAGTCGCGACCCTGCACTTCGCGTCTGATGCGCTCAGAATTGGAGAGATAATCGTCGGACAGCGGGTAGTGCCAGGCTGCGGAATCATCGATGCTGCCTTTCCGCCACGCCCGCTCGCCGGACACGCCTTCGGTCAACATCTGTGAATCAATCATCGTATCGCCACTCCACGTCGACGTTCGCTTGTTAGCCGCCCAGGTACTTCCTTTGCCTCATTCTCACGATCGACACAAAGACATTCATTGTGTGCGCCATGGCTCGAGAAAAGATAGGATCTGGCCCGTCGCAGAGCAAGCCCTGGATGGGACGGTCAATACCGTGCTCTGCGGTTCCGCACCGGGCGCGGATCCGACACAGGTTGTGTAAGTCATGTCCAGGAACAGAATGACGGTGCTGATAACCGGCGCGACGGATGGTATCGGCCGGGCGCTTGCCGAAATCTGTCGCGGGCGTGGGGAGCGGCTGGCGCTGGTGGGCAGGCGGGCGCTGGATTCGTTTGAATGCGGACTCTACAGCGACGAGACGTATTGCGAGGCGGACTTGTCGGAGGCGGATTGCGCGGAAAAAGTGTGTTCGTTTCTGAGATCGCGGAGAATTGATGCATTGGATCTGGCGATTCAGAATGCGGCGACGGGATACTACGGTTCCGTCGCCAATCAGACCGAAGCAGGCATTCGGACAATCCTGGCTGTCAATCTTCTGGCGCCGTTGCGTCTGACCCATGCGCTGGCGCCATTTGTGAACAATGCGCGGGGCAAACACGTACTCATTGGCTCCATCGCCCACGCATTCCCGTGTCCCGAGTTCGCCGTGTATGCGGCGACCAAGGAGGCGCTCGATGTCTTCGGGCGCAATCTGCGCGTCGAGGGCGATGTGAACGTCCAGGTCATACACTCGGGGGCGACGCAAATGGGCATTGATCTAAAGTCAGGTTGGCAGGACGAGGATTCCAGAGCCTTCCCGCCGTGCTTCCTGCTATGGTGCGGTGATCGCCACCGAAATGGGCGCGAATTCTTCTTCCTCCTCGCCGTCGTGGAGAATGGAAAGCGTTATGGTGGTCGTGCCGGCCTTCTTGCCAATGAGTCTGAAGGCCCAGTATTCGGGCGCCATTTCGTTTCCGTCTTTGTCAAGGAAGCGAATGCTCCACTTGCTGGTGACTTCGCCGTGGGCGACTTCCAGAGCTTCCGCACGACCGTCGCCCGAGTCGATAGAAATAGACGCCACTGGAGACGAAGCTTCCGAACCCGTCCCTTCCGTCCCACAGGACCTCGTACCGGCCCTGTCCACCTTCCGGATAAGCCGCCGCCGTGATGCTGCCGTCGAGGACAACTTCCGACGTTCCCACCTGATTTGAAGCCAGGGAGGCAAGGGCATCGCTGACCGGGCCGACGACCCGGTTCCGGACTCCGGCGTCCGGGACCACGGCATCCGGTTGGCCGCCGCCCGCAATCACCACGTCCACGCCCCGCGATTCCCGGACGAGCTCCAGATCGTTGTCAATGGACTGGAGGTGGCTGATCAGGACGATAATTCTCACGTCGCGTAGCGCCAGACCGTTCACCTCGGCCTGGATGGCTTCCCGCAGCCGGCCGTCCACTCTCACGTTTCGCGGGCTGGATATGAACGCCAGGTCCGGTGTGGTGGCGCCCACGCCGCCGAAGTCTTCCAGGCCGTCGCCGGCGTTTATCAACTGGGACTCGCCGTCGTTGTTGTGCAGAATCGTGAGTCTGAACTCGCCGGCGGACGCGGCGCCGGATGCCGTAAGCAGACAGATCAACAGGACGACAGTCGGACCCCATGACCGGATCTGATGAAACATCGCTTCCTCCGTCGGATATGGTGGAAAGCGGCCTGATGCGGGCGCCGGTTGTTGGGAATGAAAAACTGCACGACGATTTTCGGCGGATTTGATATCCCGTCAAGGTTACGGCAGCGTGTCGGAATTCTCCGGTTTGAAAGCCCTGAGCTACAGACATGTGATCATCCGGCTGATTGTCAGATTCTTTGTCTACAAGCGATTTTTCGCTCCCGGGACGGATGCCGGCGAATTCCGGGAAATGACCTTGACACCTGATTGGTACCTGCGTATATCATGTGTTCCCTCGCGTTTATTAAATATAGTGTTGATGGGGTTATCGATGTCTGCTGCGACGCCTGATGAAATCCGGAAACATTACCGCGGCGCGCTGTCGTCTCTGGTCGGAAAACTCGAAAACGACCGGACGGTACTCGCTGCGATTCTGTTCGGGAGTCTGTCCTACGACGAAGTCTGGGTGAACTCGGATATCGATCTGTGGATCATCATGCAGGATGGGGTGAAAGAAGGACATGTAACACTTTGTGAAGACGACGTCAACATCCAGGCGCAACGCATTCCCCGCGGCGTCTTCAAACGCAGGATCGAAGGCGACCTCGCCGGCGGTTGGCTGGACTTTACGTTCTCGAAGAGCACGCTTCTTTTCACAAAAGACGATTCGGTGGCGAAGTGGTACGATGCCATCGATCACATCGGAACCCGGGACCGGTCATTCCAGCTGTTGAGACACGCGATCTTTCTGATACCGTCGCTCAACAAAGCGGAAAAGTACTTCTACCTGAAGAAGGACTTCGAGTACAGCTTCTGGTGGCTCATGCAGGTCGTGCGGGATCTCGCATCGATCCAGGTGCTCCTTCACAACGAAGCGCCGGGCCGGGAAGTGGTCCATCAGGCGCTCAGGTACAATCCGGAGTTGTTCAACGCCGTCTACACGGACTTTGTAAATCAACCCAAGACCCACGAATCCGTGAAACGTGTGCTCGATCGGGTCAACCGCTATCTCCAGGAAAGGACGCCGGACCTCTTTCTCCCGCTGCTGGACTACCTCGAGGAATCGTCAGAAGTACGCAAACTCTCGGAAATCAACGATTATTTCCGGAAGAAGATCCAGGGAGGCGGCCTTGAAGCGGCCTGTGAATGGCTCGCAGGGCAGGAAGTCATCCAGAAGCTTTCGAGCCCCATTCACCTGACCGAGAAGAGCCTGATTGAAGTTGAAGAACCCGCCTATTACTACGATGGCGAGTAGACGAATAGACGAAAATACTGAGAATACGAGAATACGAATGGACAATTCGACGAATGATGTATTCCCGCTCTCTCGTAGTTTCGCCGTTTCGCTCTCTCGTTCCTGTCAACTCGGTTTTTTTTTGATGGGCCATTGATGAGATCCACCATTGAAGTCAAGGGCGCCCGCGAAAACAACCTGCGGAATATCCACCTCGAAATCCCTCGCGACAAGCTGGTGGTTGTCACCGGCGTGAGCGGCTCAGGGAAATCCTCCCTCGCGTTCGATACCGTGTATGCCGAAGGACAGCGGCGATTCATGGAATCGCTATCCACCTTCGCCCGGCGATTCGTCTCCCAGCTGAAGAAGCCCGACGTCGACTTCGTGAACGGCCTTTCTCCGGTCGTGTCCATAGAACAGAAGACCGTGATGAAGAATCCCCGCTCGACCGTGGGGACGATGACGGACCTGTCAGACTATTTGCGAATGCTGTTTGCAAATATCGGACAGCCGCGATGTCCGGTCACCGGCGAGAAAGTCAAAGTATGGACACCGCATCAGATGATGGAAAACCTGCTCGCCCTGCCGGACGGCGCGGAGGTCGAAGTTTGCGCACCGGTTCTCAAGATCTATGGCGAGGACTACGCCTTCCTCTTCGACGACGTTCGCACCAAGGGTTACCGCCGGGTGCGTATTGACGAAGAGGCTCATGACCTGAGCGAGGAAGTCGATCTCGATGAAAACGAAGACTACCGGATCGAAGTGATCGTGGACCGCTTTGTTGTCCGAAAAGGCCTCGACAAACAGATCGTCACTTCCCTCACGCACGGGCTCGAGGTCATTGGCGAGGGGTTCCTGAGTTTCCGGGTTCTCTCCGATATCGGCAGGACAGCGGTCGATACGTTCCACCGAAGGCTTGGTGCTTCCTCCGCACGCGTCGTCGCGGGCCGCATGCATCACGGGATGTTCACGTTCAACGACCCTGCGGGCGCCTGCGTGACATGCTCCGGTCTGGGTACCTATCTAAAAGCGCACCCCGACCTGGTCGCCCCCGACAAGGACCGCAGTCTGCGTGAGGGCGCGTTCGTAAAGGAAGCGCTGAAGTACGATGTCAATACCTGGGGCGGGCGTATCCTCTACAGCCTGTCCAGGAAATACGGCTTCGACCTCGAAACCCCATACAAGGATCTGTCCGACGACGTAAGAGACCTGCTTCTGTACGGGACGCGGGGCGAAAGAGTGGTCATCGAACAGCCTCCGGACGCCAAGGTCGGCGCAAAATACATCGGGCGCGAGTTTCGTTACGACGGAGTCATCAACCAGATCGAACGCCAGTACCGCCGATACAGGCAAAAGGGCGTGGCGCACGGGGGCATGGAAGACTATCTGCGCAAGACCATGGTTGAGAATCGGTGTCCGGACTGCGGCGGCGAGCGGTTGAAGAAACAGCGCCTTCTGGTCACAATCGACAATCACAACATCCACGGTCTCGGTGAAATGCATCTCCCGGAACTGCTTTCCTTTCTCTCGGAACTCGCCGTCCCTGCGAAACAGAAGGAAGTGGTCTCACAGATCATCCACGAGATTTCGTCCCGTCTCGAGCTCCTGATCGGCATCGGCCTCGACTATCTCAACCTCAATCGCCCTACCGGCACGCTCTCGGGCGGCGAGTCCCAGCGCATTCGTCTGTCCACCCAGATCGGCTCGGGGCTGATGGGCATGCTCTACGTTCTGGATGAACCCAGTATCGGCCTGCACCCCAAAGACAACGTCAAGATGATCAGCACCATGAGGCGCCTTAGAGACATCGGCAACACGGTCATTGTCGTTGAACACGACGAGGAGACCATCCGCTCCGCCGATCACATCATTGAAATGGGTCCCGGTCCCGGAGTGCATGGCGGCCGCGTCGTCGCGGCAGGTCCTTTCGAGGACGTACTGGCCTGCAGAGAATCGCCGACGGCGCAGTATCTGAGCGGCGCCAGAACCATCGCCGTTCCCGCTCAGCGCCGCGAGAAGAACGCCAGGGCGATTCGCATCAGGGGCGCGCGGGCGAACAACCTCAATAACGTCGACGTTGAAATCCCGCTGGGAATCTTTACGTGTATCACCGGCGCGTCCGGATCGGGCAAAAGCACCCTCATACACGAAGTGCTTTACAAGAAACTCTTCAATCTTTTTCACGACAGCCGCGTCTTTTCCGGCGATCACGATGAGCTCTCAGGCCACGAACACGTGGGAGACGTCATCAACATCGACCAGTCCGCCATCGGCCGGTCTCCGCGGTCCAATCCCGCCACCTACATCGGATTTTACGACAATATTCGCAAGTGTTTCGCATCCACCGGCGAAGCCAGGGAACGAGGTTATACCGCCTCCCGTTTCAGCTTCAACGTCAAGGGGGGCCGCTGCGAGGAGTGCG
>JAAXHE010000204.1 GCA_012271065.1 Candidatus Latescibacterota bacterium | reverse complement strand
GCAGGCGAGGCCGAAGGCAAGGCGCGCGACCGAGTCCCATCCAGCGATTCGGCGAGGGCGCGCAACGCAGCATTTCGACCGCAAGGGCCGGCCGTAGCCCGGATGGACTTTTCCAACGGGCTGATAAGTCCAACTGACGGCTCTTTCGATTTCCTCACGGATGTACCGGTCGCGCACGTCGATCCGGTTACGATTCACCGACGCTTACTCCCTGGATCTTAGCATGGAGAAGCCCATTGCGGCCAGGAGCAACGGCAGGGCGGCGTCGATCACAATCCATACCGCGGAAACCGTTTCCATAGCAATGGCGGTGAATCCGGGACTGTGGAGGTTGAAGAAATTCCAGAAAAAGAGAATGCCTACGAACAGAATGCCGTAGAATTGGATGTTGGCTTCGAGATATTCGCGGGTTACGGAAGCGCCGCCGCCTTCACCGCCGGCGTCGCGCTTGCGAATATATCCGAAGATCACACCCAAGACGATTGCCAGCACCATAAGCGCGTTGAATTTGCTCCAATGCGGGCTGTATGGACTGGCTTCGGTGGAAGTATAATACAGGGGTTCGACGACCGTATGGATTGCCACGACGGCGGCAACGACGACAAGATAGACGCCAACGATGCGTTTGAACGAATCCATGCGTAGCTTCTCCTTTCCTTTGTGCGACACGTCAATGAGCACGGCCCGGGTGACGAACCGCGATAGACACCGGACAGAAACCGTCGTCGAAATATAGCTCCCGTGACGGACCGGGACAAACAGAACCCCGCGGTCCGGGAAACAAGTGGCGCCGGTGGTTTCCCTATCATATTTCGAATAGACGCCGGTCAGGCGCGATTGCGGCCTACAGAAACGGAAACATCTCCGTGGGCTCATACCCCGGCATCACCGACCAGTGTTCACGGCCCACAATCAACCTGTCCCCGTCGGTGAAACCCTCGGGCCGACCCTCGAGAAACCGGATCAATCGCTTCCGCCACGGGGACAGCAGTTCATCCGAACCTTCCGCCATCGACAGGTCGCGAAGTTCGTGCGGGTCCTCGTCCAGGTCGAACAGGTGTTCCCGGCCCGTCTGGGTGAACCAGACGTACTTGTGACGACCGTCCGTCACATAGTGATTCCCATGCTCGTACGCGTAACACCCCGAGTGTTCGCCGTGCAACAGGTCGCGTACGCCATCCGATCCGCCGCGCACCACCGGCAACAGGCTCCTGCCCGTGCACGTTTCCGGCGCCTCCAGGCCGCACGCATCCAGAATTGTCGGCATGATGTCCTGCAGCCCAACCGGCGTTCGGCACGTCACCGACTCGGGCGCTCCCCAACTCCGCGGCGGCCGAATCAGAAACGGCACCCGCGCTGAAGCCTCGAACGGCCACGTTTTCCGGAACAGGTGGTGGTCCCCGAGCATCTCACCGTGGTCCGACGTGAAGATGACAAGGCAGTCGTTCAGCAGCCCCCTCTCGAACTGAATCAACCTCCCGATCTGATCGTCGATGAAATTCACCATCCCGTAGTAAGCCGCGCGCGCGCATTGCATATCGTGGGCACTCAGACAGATCTCCGAAGCGTCCGGATCCAGCCCCTTCGGCGGTGCCTCGAACTGAGCCGCCCAATCTCCCACGACCGGTTCCGGCAACGCGCGATTGATATAGCGGTCATAGTAGACCCCTGGCGGCGTCAACGGCGGATGGGGATCGATGAAGGAGAGATTGAGAAAGAACGGCGTGGATGGATCCCGCTTCTTAAGAAACGCCATTGCCCGGTCCACGCACCAGAACGTATGCATCTGCTCTTCTGGCAGATGGTGCGGCCGTCCCACCCAACCGTTTGGCGAAATTCCGTGGGCCATCCCCGGATCCACTTCCGTGCGTCCGTGTCGTTCCTGCAGCCAGTCCACGTAGTCGTTCTCCCGACCCCGCGTGGCGTCCGCCAGCTGCATGTGCTCGAATCCATACCGCTTTCGCATCGGCGACAGGTGCAGCTTCCCGATCATCTCCGTCTGATATCCCGCCCTGGACAGTTCACCGGCGAGCGTATGCTGCGGATGCCACTCCGTTCCCTGAAACCCCACCACGCCATTCGACGCCGGCGCCGTGCCGGTCATGAGAGAACGCCTTGCGGGGATACAGCTTGGACACTCAGAGTAACCGCGCCCGAAAAACGCCCCCGTACCGCCCAGCCAGTCCATATTGGGCGTCTGCAGGCCCTCCGGCGCATTGGGATCCAGGCCCACGCAATCCCCTCGCTGCTGATCGGTCATGATCAACACCACGTTTGGCCTCTCTTCCGGCATTTGACACTCCTTTCATACAATGCCCAGCGCCCTGTCTATCTCCGTCTGATAGGCGTCGATTTCGCCGCTTTCCACCTCCGCCATCTTTACCGCGCGACCCGCTCCGGCTGACTCGATTACCGCGTAGACGGCCGCTACGTCTTTCATTCCCTCCGTTCCGTCCACTTCTACTTCCATGCCCTTCACGATGGCCTCGCCAAACTCGTAATACTCCATGGCGAGAAGCTTCCAGTCGACCTCGCGATCCGCTGCCGTCATCCCGCCGGGAAAGTAATGGGCGGCCAGCGCATCCTGTTCAAAGCCCTCCGCCTGTGCCAGCATTTCTTCCTGTTCCTGGAAATCGCCGCGCCCCCGACGCATCCGAACCCTGCCGCCACGGGTCCCGTAACCCTCGATGCACCCCTCAGTACCCAGAATCAACTGCGTACTGCATCCCCCGTATCCTCCCAGCCCAACCACCCAGCTCACCGTAGCGCCTCCGGCCATGCGAAACACCGCCACCGACGAATCCTCCGCGTCGGCCGGGACTTCAGGCGCCATGTCTTCGTATTGTCTCTGGTAAAACTCATAGGGCCTCCACATCGTATCGGCCTTTCGCCGTACGGGCTCCACCAGCCGTACGTCACCGTACACTTCGTGGATATCGCCCAACTGATAGCGGATCAGGTCGGCATAGTGTACCCCCATGTCCACCAGCGGCCCGCCGTGATTCTTGAGGTGGCGCCACGGCGTGATGAAGATCCGGTCCCCCTCGCTCACTTCGTGAAACAGACCCATGTAGGGTGTCCCGATCGCGCCGCTGGACACGATGTGGTGCGCCAGCCTTGCGGAGGGATCCCGCCGGTAGTTTTCCGCCACCGATAACACGCGTCCGTTCCGCTCCGCCGCCTGGATCATCATATGACAGGCCCGAACGGTAATCGCCATCGGTTTTTCCACCATCACGTGCAGGCCCAGATTCAGCGCCTGGCAAGCAACCTCATGGTGCACGGCGGGATCCGTCACCACGTCGACGGCATCCAGTTCCGGCATCGCGGCGGCCATTGCCTCCAGATCCGTAAAGATCGCGGGTTCCACCCCCAGCAATTTTCCGGCCTCCGCGGCCGCCATCCCGGCATTCTCCGGATTGATGTCGCACAACGCCCTCAAGTCGATCCTGTTGAACGGCGTCTGCGCGAGCGAACGGAGACCATACAGGTGTCTCGTTCCCATACCGCCGCACCCTACCAGTCCCAGGTTGATCCGGTCCATATCGGTCTCACGCTTCGATGTTCACCGCCCATCCGCTTCGACGCCGCTTGACACATGGGCGATGGTCTATTTTCTTGGCCTCAGGAAACGGACGTCGAAACAAAGTAGACTCACACAAAGACACCAAGACACAAAGAAAAAAGGGGAAACAGCCAGCAATCGTCGGTTAGCGTTAACACCGTGCGTTTGCAATTCGTTATTTCCGGGTTCTGTAGTATACGTAGGGCGACCGGCCGGTCGCCCTACGTATACCGTGCGTCCGACGAGGAACAGCGATCAACTATTCGGCCTGCCGATGTCTACGCCAGGGCGAGGGCAACCACAAGGGTTGCCCCTACATTTGCAACGACGGCGCCGGACTTCAAAAGGCGGGAAGAAGTAAGCCGGGAGAGGGGAGAGATTGCCTGCCCTGCAAGGTTTCTTTTCGTTCCGGAGGCAAGGAGGGAAAACATACCGGGCGAGGATTTCTTCTACCGTCTCACCTCTACCGTCTCCCCGCATTTCTTCTACCGTCTACCGTCTCGCCACTACCCGATTCTCCCGCCTCTTCCTTTTACGTTCTTCCTTTTTCCTTCCACCTTCTTCCTTTATAGGGTTTTGATATGATCCCGATCGGTTTCAGCACCTACGCCACGCGGAAGGTGGACGTCTTCGAGGCCCTGCCGAGAATTCGCGCGATCGGCTTCGACGCTATCGAAATCGCCATCGGCGACGCATGGCCCACGGCGCCTCGCAAGCTCAATCGGAACACGAGGCGCAGGCTTGCAGACACCCTGCGGGATCTCGGCTTTCCGCCACCGGCCCTTTTCGGCCCGGTTTCCACGTGCGCCCGGGACAGCGACCGGCAGGCTATGCGAGCCGGTTTTGTCCGAAACTGCATCCTCGCCGAAGACCTGAATTTCGGCGGCAATCCCGCCATCATCACGACCACGGTGAGCGGTCCCCTCACGAATTGGAATACCGACAGGGAAGCCGTCGCTGCCGACCTGATGGAACTTGCGGATCTCGCAGCCGAACATCACGTCATCCTGGCCGTGGAACCGCATGTCGGCGCAATCCTGGACACACCCGAAAAAGCGGCATGGCTCATGGAGAACACCGGTCATCCCAACCTGAAAATCCACTTCGACCACAGCCACTTTCACGTGCAGGGCATCGACCTCAGGCACGCCGCCGACCTCTGCCTGCCCGACACCGTCCACATCCACATCAAAGACGGGTATATGAAGGACGGCGCCGTGACCTTCCTGTTGCCGGGCGAAGGCAGCCTTGACCTCATTGAATACTTCAAGGCCCTGCTCGATGCCGGTACCGAAGTACCCGCTGGCGCGGAAGTCAGCGCCATGATCTGGAGCCGGCCCGGTTACGACCCCTGGCACGCCGCGGAATTCTGCTACAGCGCGCTTGACTCCGCCCGCCGGAAGGCCGTCGTCGAATCGTCGACGTGTTGAACCGACCGGACCATCCGGCTATCGTGAATCCGGTGTGAGAGGATCTAAATGCTCCGTGCCGTTCCCATTCGGTACGTCGGGTGACGCTCCATTTCCAGGGCCGCGTGACAGTAAAACGGGTATACGCTCCACTCGACACACCCCAGGAGATCGGGTTTCCCGTCGCCGTTGAAATCACCCGGCCACGCGTTCGGGCCGTGAACCGTAAACGCGATCTCCTCGCCGTAACACCTGAATTCTCTCGGCAGGTCGAACACCGGAGCGTCCAACGAACCCACGTTGCGCAGCAGGTAGATCTTTCCCGTCCCCGCGACGTTATACACCAGGTCGATCAATCCATCCCCGTCCCAATCCACGGCGCGGAATGACTCTGTCCAGTGTTTTGTCCGGCCCACGATGGAATCGTCGATCTCCCGGCCGTCCACGAGCCGCACGTGGTCATCCCGTTTCAGTCTTCGGGAGCCCTGCTCGTCCCGATATTGAACGAACAGCCTTGCTTTTCGTGTATGGTCGTGCGCGACAAAGTCCATCATCCCGTCGCCGTTCCAGTCCGCGAACGCCGCGCCGGTCCGCCAGAAAAACGGCGCACGCGCATCGTAGGGATAGGGACTGTTGGGCAGGGTCTCGTCGGCGGCCACCCTGCCCGACTCCGCCCTCAGGCCATCGGAATCCGGGAATCCATCCACTTCCAGAAAACGGCGAGCTTCAAACCTGGGTTCTTCACGCGTGCCGATATTCCGATACCAGACAATCCGGTTCGTTTCGTTCGGGAGCATCAGGTCCGGCAGGCCGTCGCCGTCCCAATCCACGAATACGGGATAGGGATATCCCATATTGTGCCAGTGGTTGCTGTGCAGAATCTCATCGCGCAGCACCCGGATCGGTTGGCCTTCTGAATAAATCAGTTCCGGCTCCTTCCAGGCCGGCCGCTGATTGCTCCCGCTATTGATAACCACGCGCGGCCAACCGTAACCCCCGCCGATGACGAGATCGGAGACTCCGTCGTCATTCCAGTCGCACGAACACGGCCACGCCTGATCGCTCAATGACATCACGGCAGAAATAGAAAGGGCCCTTCCCCGGTGTTCGAATCGAGGATGGCCGCCGCGCGTTCCAACCCGTTCGTAGAATGAGATATTCTGAAACGCATTATGCTGCACCAGAATCCCGCTCCGCCGGCCGGCCGTTACCGTGCTGATCCGGCTGCAGGATCCCGGCTCCAGGTCTCCCAGCTTCTGCTCCGGTCCGAACCGGGACGGTTCTCCTCCCAGATTCTTCCTCCATCTCAGCGTATGGTCACACCCGCCAGCGGGCGTGGCCATGACGTCCGGCAATCCGTCGCCGTCGAGATCCAGGAACGCGAGCTGTTTCCCGGCCTGGAGATCCACCGCCTCGGCAGCCCTGAACGGCCAGCCGTCCGGATTCAGGTTCCTGATATAGTGTCCGTTTACCACCAGGTCGGGAACGCTGTTCCCATTGAGATCCACGATGCAGATGCCCCCGTTCTGAGCCACCGGCGCCGGAATCTCGATATCCTTCACGAAGACGGGCAGTCCGCCCCCGTCTCGTTCTCCTGAATTGAGGTAGACCGTTACCCCGGTATCACGCATCCCCGCGTACACGATATCGGGCAGCCCGTTGCCGTTCAGATCCGAGAAATCCGCTTCGGCGTACACGTCCGGGAAGTGCTTGAGTTCGCGGGATCCTCGCTTCTCGACGTAGCGCAACCGGGCAAGATCTCCGAACGTGAGGTCCTCATCCGGACCCACGCGGGGATAACAGACAATCCCGCTGACGGGCGACCCCGGTCGATAGTAATAATTCCAGCACCCCGCCAGATCGGCGCGGCCGTCGCCGGTGATATCAACGAGCCGCATGGAATGCGCGAGCGCAATCGGGCGCGGGACCCCGGCGTTGTATCGCAGAAGATCGCCTACGCCGACCATAGGTGTGTACTTCTGCGGCTGCAGCGGCTGCCTTTCCGGCAGCGTGCGAAATCGGATTTCATAATCCGTATGGTCCGGGTTTTCGATCACCCACTCGATTCTGCCCCTGTCGCCATAGGCGAAGTCCTCGGTTTTGGCGAACGCGACCGGCTTTCCTGAGGTTAGATCCACAACCTCGATGGAATTCGGATCGAACCGGCCGGTGGCTTCGGCCTCCCGTACCATGCGACCGAAATCTATCTCCACCGACATCGGAATACGCCCGAGATCCGCGGGCAGCGCCGACGTCACACCCAGACTGAATCCATATCGAACGCCGGCCATGCAGTTACCCCGTCTTCAACCGTCCCTGAAACGCGTCCCTGAACCACTGCATCTTCGGGTCGATCACAAAGATACAGTAGGGTTGGGCGCGATTCGAACGATAGTAGTTCTGATGGTAATCCTCGGCCCGGTAGAATTCGGTCAGGGGCGAAATCTCGGTAACGATCGTATCCTTCCACAATTCCGACGCGTCCGTCTCGGCCATGGATTGTTCCGCCTCGGCCCGTTGTCTTTCGTCATGATAGAAAACCACTGACCGGTACTGCGTGCCCACGTCCGCTCCCTGGCGGTTAAGCGTTGTGGGATCATGGGTGCGCCAGAACACGTCCAGCAGGTCCCTGTAGGAAACCGTCTCCGGTTCGAATCGGATCTGCACCACCTCGGCATGTTCCGTGGTCCCTTCGCACACCTCCCGGTACGTTGGATTCGCAACCGACCCTCCCGCATATCCCGAGACCACTTCCAGCACCCCTTTCAGGTCCTGATAGAATGCCTCCACGCACCAGAAGCATCCCCCTCCGAACGTCGCGCGTTCCTCGGCCATTTCAGTCTCCTGACTGATGTCACTTTCTCGACATCCCCCGAGTATACACCTTGCCCTGGATAATCTTGTGAGCGGGTCGTCCGCTGATTACCCGTTCCCGCGCGAATGCCTGCCCGCATTCCGGACACTTCAGGTCTCCGCGGGTGAAATCACTCACGATCCGTTCGACGAAGCACTTGACCAGGCCGCCCCTTCCGCCTTTTTGGTACCTGTAGAGCAGCGTCCGGCATCCGGCGCAATGGATTGAAATGGTCCGTCGATCGACCCGCTCTCTGGGTGCCATTGCGCTACTCCGGACGCAGTTCTCCCAGCGAAGGCTCGCCAGGGGAAATGAACTCCACCGCAGGGTTTTCGATGCGACCGTATGCGTGCCACACCTTGAACCCGAGCAGCGCCAGCAATTCGGGAGAGGCTTCCCGAAGCACCTCCGGCGACGTGCCCACGGTGAAATTCTCCTGGGGCCGGAACTGCGGACCGCAGAAAGTGGTAAGCAGCGCCAGCCGTTGACCGCCGGTCGCGTTGGCCCCGGTTCCATGCCAGATCCGCGCGTCGATAATCAGGGCCGTACCCGCCGGGCCCTCCGCGGCAACCGCCTCCAAATTGGAAGCCATTTCCGGCTGCCGCCCGAACAGGTGGCTTCCCGGCACGACGCGCGTTCCCCCGTTTCCGGCCGTGAAATCCACGAGCATCCAGAGCACGTTCACCGCTGCCGCCGGTGCGATCATCGGCGGCGCGTCATCCACGTCCGCATCGAACCGCTCGCGTGTGATCGAGCCTACGGGCAATCCCTTCCTTCCCGGACGCGAGGGCGAGGGCATCCACCACTGGTCGGTATGCAGGTCCATCTCCACCCCGCCCGGCTTGGCGATATTGGCAGTAAAGCTCGAAAGCAGGTACTCCTCGCCCAGAACATGGCCAATCACCTCCCGCACCCGTTCCTGAAACAACACCTCATGAAATACCCGTCCCTTGTTGATCAACATCCAAAGCCGCTGGTTGACGCCCCCCTGCGCAGCCGTGAAGGCTTCGGGCCGCACCCGGCCACGTTCGTCCCGGAACGATCCCCAGTTCTGGTTCGGGCCGCCGTCTTCGTACGCCGCGCCCAGTTGCCTTTCCGCCTCCGCCTGCTCCACCAGCCTTTTCCGCATGGCCGCAACCTGGTCCTGGCTCAACGCGTCCTTCAGCAGGCAATACCCGTACGTCTCTATATTCGACTTCGCCACATCCAGGTCGCCGGAAACCCGCGGCAACCGATCAACTTCCATGCCCGCCATAGCGAAACCCCCGTCATTCGTCGATATCAGGTCCGACTTTCTGAAAAATCCCCTATATGCTACGCCTGTATCCCGGGCAAGTCAACCCCTTCCCACAACCACCGGGGCTTTGTGTCCTGCCCCAAGAATATCTAACCATTCGGCCGCCTGCCTGCGCAGTGCCCTGCGCTGCAGGCAGGCCGATTCATCCCGTCTCGCTGCGATGCTTGTGCTGAGCTTGTCGAAGGATGCGAGCCGGGCGACTCGACCGCCGAATTCAGGCAATCTATTTCTGGGACAGAACACTTGGGCGCGGCGACAATCAGCAGTTGAATTCCCTCTTTGTTTTTCGGTATTTTGAAGCGAATCAAACAATGAGGCGTGCCAGAGCTGGTTTGCATCACCATCCCGGCCGCCACTTTCACCTGCGAGGACTGCATGGAAACGGGAAACCTGCGGGCATCCCTGGATAGGCAGATTGCAGAATACATGGACAACCACCCGCGGTCACGGGAGATGTTCAGGCGCGCCCAGGCGTCTCTTCCGGGCGGCAATACGCGCACCGGCGTCCACTTCGACCCGTACCCGGTCTACGCCGACCGCGGCGAAGGCATCCATCTCATCGATCTGGACGGCCACCGCCTTCTTGATTTCGTGAACAACAACACCGCCCTCATCCTTGGCCACGCGCATCCCGAAATCGTCGCCGCCCTCCAGGAGCGGATAGCCCACGGCACCGGCTTCTCCCGTCCGCTGGCCCTCGAAGTCGAAATGGCCGAATTTCTGAAGGACCGCGTCGGTTCGTTTGAAAAGGTACGCTTCTGTAGCTCGGGCACCGAAGCCATCCTGAATGCCATCCGCGCCGCCCGCGCCTTTACCGGCAAAAACAGAATCGCCAAATTCGAAGGGGCGTACCACGGGATGGACGAATACGTCATGGTAAGTCACGTCCCTCCGCTTGATGCGAATCTGGGACCACCCGACCGGCCCGAGTCCGTGCCTTCCTCGCGGGGCCTCACCCCCCAGGCTGTCGAGAATGTCATCGTCCTCCCGTTCAACGACCCTGATGCCTGCGATTCAATTGTCAACGATCACCGGGACAATCTGGCCGCGGTGATTGTCGATCCGCTTTCAACAGCAGCCGGCTTCACCCTTCCGATTGACGGTTTTCTGTCGCGACTCCGTGAAATGACGGAACGCGCGGGCGTCCTGCTCATCTTCGACGAAATTGTCAGCTTCCGCATTTCCCGAGGCGGCGTGCAGGAAACGTACGGCGTGCGCCCCGATCTCACGTGTCTGGGAAAAGTCGTTGCCGGCGGCACCCCCGGCGCGGTTGTCGGCGGCCGTTCCGACATCCTGGACCTCTACAACCCCACCGGAGGCGCGCCGGAAATCCCGCACTCCGGCACGTATAACGCCAACCCCATCGCCATCGCCGCGGGTCTCACCACCCTCCGCCTGCTCACGCCGGAAGCTTACAGAAGGCTGGAATCGCTGACACAGCGCCTCGCCGACCGGCTTCGACGCGTTTTCCGGGACACCGGCCTCGAGGCGCATGTTACAACGGCCGGCTCCTTGTTCCGCGTACACTTCCTGGCCGAACGGCCCCGAAACTACCGCGAAGCGGCTCGCGACAACCAGCTTTTACACCGCTGGCTGTTCTTCGCCCTGCTCAACCGCGGGCTCTACTGGAAACTCGGCGGCAACGTCTCACTTCCGATGGAAGACCGGCACGTCGATCAACTGGTTTCTGCAGTCAGCGACGCGCTTCGAGGATTGAAATAAAGGATCGCCGATCTGATCTTGCATTTGTCAATGGCAAAAGACGAGATGCTCAATCTCACTTTCGACGGTAGACTGCACTTCCTGATCTTGTTGTGACAGATCGGCTTTTATCGCAGTCACCAAGACACATCTTATTTTCACGATCCCACCATCTGCGGTCGACAGTCCGGATGTGTCAATCGTATAAGGGCGGGAGATTCCGCTCGGTGGCGGCATTTGTGTACCGCTTGTGGTCTGCATAGCGATTGACGAAGTCTTTTTTCATATAAAAAAATGGCGGCTGTTGTAGCCGCCCTGAATCCAAAATCAGCGATTTATAGTGAGTTTAAAATGGTAGCTCCGACTCATCCAAATATCGATTTTCGTAAGCCAATTGCCCATCCAACGTAAATTTCACGGTATAGCTTTCTGGATTAGCTAGATTTGACAAATCAAGAGACAACGTACCGCTGGCGTGGAAGTCATTCTTCTCCCAACTATAAATGTCCTTTGACTTGGTCTCTGTCAGTTCTATCTTCGCGTGAAAAGGACCAGTGTTCTCCGATGGGTTGAAACTGAATGCGTTGGAGGATCTACTGAGATCAGCTTTTTCCAAAAAGGGCCATTTTCCGAAAAACAGCATCGATCTTCTACTGACTCCAATGTGTCTTGACCACTTGCGCCGCACTCTCCACGGAAGCAAATAAATCAGAGTCTCAAATTCGGCTTGGGACCGACAACTGATCAGCTTTAAAGTGGATAGATCAATATAGTTCGGGACGATAACTTCAGCGTGTCGATGATAGATAATTTTGCGCCATTCACTGTCACTCAGTCCCCACAGACTACGATCATGGTATATCTTCTCGAAAGGGAGCGATTGAAAGTACCCAGCAGTGTTTCCTGTATCTGCGCCAGCAGCCAGATTTCCAGCGCTAAACATGGTTTCCGGTCTTGTCAGAATCGATTCGGCATCGAAAATAAAACTAACGGGTACGGGGCAGTGAGCATTCATTTCCCGCTGACCTACGGGTCGGAAACCCTCATTTCTGTACTGTGTAGGTGTCCGCGGACGAAAATACAGACGCACATACTCTTTCCAGCGAGGCTGTGTAGTTGAAATGACTTCCGGGCTTGCAATGTCCGTAACTAATCCACCAGTGCGTTCTAACTCAGCACGGGACACCAATTTGCCGTCGCCGAGAATCTTCACAGCATTGGTCAAATCAGTAAAATGAAAAAGGTGGCCTGGCCACCAACGTTGGGATTCCTGTAACCACGCCTGCTCCTTGATTGACCGAAAATGAGCGACGATTTTCTCTGCATCTTGTTTTAACGACGTCGTCATACTGGTTTTAACTCAAAAGGAAACTTCTCAAATATCTTGGGAGGTAATGCTTGAGGTACTAATTGAAGGCCAATACTTTGGCCCGGACTCAATGTCAGATAATCATTACTAGCTGATACCGACCGGCAATAAGGCAATTCCGAAAAAAGTGCCACTAACTGATTCGAGATTTTATCTAATCCTGCGGGCATTATCGCGGGAATTACAAACCCGCAATTTCGTACAGTAGTCCACAATTCAAGCAGTTCTTCTTCTGGGATAAAGGTTTTCTTGTCGTCTATAAGAAAACAGATTCCCTGCTCATCGAGTTCAGAAATAACCTTAACGTGGAAGATTTCGTGATCAAAGGATGTACGTAAATCTAAGCCTGAACCGATCAATTCAGTCAGATCTTTCCAGACTTCGACAAATCCTAAAGATTCGAGATCGGACCGCAACCAAATCGCCACATCTTTTATGTCTCTGTGTTCCGGAACTTGTGGATCCTGTCTATACAGATGAATAAAAATGTCAATAGGAAGCTTCCTCAAGTAATTCTCCATCAATGGTTGTACCTCTCGATCCCAGTCTAATTCGCCGTTACCGCAACCTAAAGGTGGAAAGGCTATGCTAGTTATACCTCGTTTCGCGTATTCTCTTACGAATGTGTTTAAACCACTCTCGATGTATTGAATCTCCGAAGGTTTGCGCCAGGTTGTCTTGGTGGGAAAATTAAGGATCCATTTGTTTGAAGTCTTATAGAGCCAAAGCTTACCCACCGTAAGCCGTTTCGTTTCACAGTGCTTTTGATATTCACGAAACATCTCAGGGTATATCCGCTTAAAATCCTTCGCAATTCCTTTACCCATGACCCCTACGGTATTGACAGTATTCACAAGAACCCTAGCCGGAGATTCGAACAAATCACCTAATACGTAGGTAATCATCCTTTTTCCTTTCTACTTTGAGCGTTTGTATATTCCCAAATGTAGTATAGCGCTCAAATCAAAAACCGGTCAATTCCTTTTCTCAGGGGCCATTCAGCGGCAATAGCGACTTAATTTGGCTCGGATAGATTACCATTATTAATATACTATACATTTGTTCATCTGTCAAAATAGAAATTCTCAAAATGAGAGACGATTTGATCATATAAAGACAATAAAATCAATTACTTGTATAAAATCGCACCTTCTTCGCTGGTGATTGACGATTGCCTGGGCGAGCAGATGCATCGGGAATTTACCGGGCGCATTCGGTTTCTCCCACCGAACTCGTATCGGAGATTGAAAAATGACAGTTCAGGAAAAAGCGTTAAGCGAAATTACCAAAGAAGCCCTTGAAGTGCTTTCCAATGAGATCGGTATAGCCAATACGATTCGTTTCATTAATCAGTTTACAACAGGTATCGGAAACTATACCGAAGAGCGAGCGCTTCTATTTGAGGATATGTCCCTGGGCCAGATCCTCACCGAGATCAAGAAAATGCGTAGTCATTCCAGCTCTGACCTGCGATCCAATACGAGCTGATTCGCTGTCGAGGAGATTTCCCCAGGAGATAGATCCGGTAGGAAATTACTGGGTCCGCTAGACTCTGAAAGCGGGAAAGAACCTCTCGGTCTCGGCGATCTGTCTCACGTCCGCCGGTTTGATTTACCTTATTGGATTCTGTGTTTAGAGAATCGTCGATCGAAGTTTCCCAGAGTAAGTGGCAGATCCGAAGACCATCCGTAAATCAGACCTCCTTCAGGGCTTTGCCGCACTTGGCATTCGTGACGGCGATGCGCTTCTCTTTCACAGTTCACTCAAGAGTTTCGGATACGTCGAGGGGGGCGCGGATACCGTCATCGACGGCGCATTGGACGCCGTAGGCGAGTCAGGTACCGTGGTCGTTCCGACTTTCGTACAGAAGGTCAACGGCGAGTCCGCAACATACCGGACGCGGCTGGAAGCGTGGAACATCCGTTCGTCGCCATCTGACGTCGGGCACATCACGGAGGTCTTCCGCCAGCGCCCGGAAGCCGTGCGCAGCGACCACTGCTGCGACTCCCTGGCAGCGATCGGGGCCGACGCCGGGTCCGCGATGGACGGACACGGGCACGCCGGGCCACGTTTCAGCCCGTGGGACGAGAAAGCGTTCGGCCATGGCTCGCCATGGGACTGGCTGGTGGAGCGCAACGCCCTGTACCTGCTCATGGGCGTCGGCTTCAACGTCTGCTCCGTCTTCCACTACAACCAGGCTTTATGGGTCGAGCGGAACTACGCCAACGCCGGCAACCCGCGCATGTGGCCCGTCTTCAACTTCAGCGTTATGGGCGAACGCGTGAAATCCGCAGGCCTCGTCAGTCAGGTTTGCGTGGGGCTTTCAGTCTGGCAGGCTTTTCGCGTCGCACCCACCCTCGAACACGTCTCCCGCGTCCTCCGGGACGAGCCATCCCTCATCACGCTTTCGCCATTGAAGCTCTACGGCGAGTGATTAAAGCTGTCTGCGATCAGCAGTCAGCTTTCAGCATACCAAAAAGGCGGGCGACCACAAGGGTCGCCCCTACAAACACAACGTTGCCGTGGGCTGACCCGCAGCATCATGGATCCTGCTTTCACGCAAATGAGCCCATATGACAAGAGCGCAAAAGCCGATGGCTTTTGCGCTCTTGTCATCTCGAAACGTCGTCGCGTCCGATCCGTCTCCTACCTCTCTCCCATCGGCGTATAGTCCCGGATATCTTCACCCATATAGATCTGCCGCGGACGCGCGATGCGCTGCTCCGGATCGTGCATCAATTCTTTCCACTGCGCCAGCCAACCCGGCATTCGGCCCACTGTGAACATAACTGTCATCATGTCCGTGGGCAGACCCATCGCCTGGTAGATAATGCCCGAATAAAAGTCAACGTTCGGATACAGACTGCGAGAAATGAAGTACTCTTCTTCAAGCGCGATGCGTTCCAGTTCCACTGCAATGTCGATGAGCGGATTCTTTCCGGTGACTTCGAATACTTCCTCGGCCGTCTTCTTGATGATCGCCGCCCTGGGATCGTAGTTCTTGTAAACCCGGTGCCCGAAGCCCTGCAGACGCACTTCGCGGTTATGTACCCGCTCGATGTAGGCAGGAATATTGTCGACCGACCCGATCTCGTTCAGCATGTTCAAGACGGCCTCATTCGCCCCGCCATGCGCCGGTCCGTACAGCGCGCCGGCGGCGCCCGCCGCTGCCGAATACGGGTCTGCTCCGCTGCTGCCAACCCCACGCATGGTACTTGCGCTGCAGTTCTGTTCGTGGTCGGCGTGCAATATGAGAAGGACTTCCAGCGCCCGTTCCAGCGCGGGGTCGGACTTGTATGCGCTCGTACCCTCGAACATCATCTTCAAATAATTGGCGCAGAATCCCAACGACGGGTCAGGGTCCACAACAGGCAGCCCCTGGCTTTGGCGATACACGGCTGCCGCGGCTACCGGGGCCATGCCCATAAGCCGTCGGATATGTAGCTCCTGAACATCCTCCGTACCGATCTCTCTCGCATTGTCGTAGAATGTCGACAGAGACCCCAGCACGCCCACCATCATCCCCATCGCGTGGGAGCCTCTTCCGAAGCCGCTTACCAGTTCGCTCAGCTTCGGCTCGGCTTTGACGTACGCCATCACCGATTCGTTCCAGGCATCGAGCTGTGCCTGCGCAGGCAGTTCGCCGTACAACAGCAGATACGACGTTTCAAGGTAGGTGCTGTGCTGCGCGAGTTGCTCGATCGGATATCCACGATATCTGAGGATGCCTTTTTCGCCGTCGATGAACGTCACGGAACTCTGGCAGGATCCGGTATTCAGATACGACGGATCGTATCCGAGAAGCCCGAAATCGTCCTCCGACGCCTTAATCTGCTTCAAGTCAGCGGTTCGAATGGCGGCCCCGTATTCGGGGTACGTACCATAAAGGATGGGTACCTCGTAAGTCTTGCCGGTGCGATTATCCGTAATGGTGAGTGAGTCTTTGTTCATCCACACAAATCCTTTCAAGTCGTCTGCCGCTGCCAGTCAGGCCCGAACCGCGTAAATTACACTCTCGAGCGGTTTTCCGGCCAGGCTATGGTCACACGTTTGATGTTGAGTCACCCCGCCGAAAACACGGTCCAGCGCGCGCTCGTAAGAGCGGTTGACGGCATGGCTCCAGATCGCCAAAGTACCATCCGGACGCAACCGCGTTCTCAGCGTCTGAAGCGCTGAAACGCTGTACGCGCGCCGGTTTTGCGGGCGCACCACCCGGTCGGGTCCGTTGTCGATATCCAGCGCAATGCCGTGATAGCTCCGGGGATTTCCCTGTACGTATTCGTAGAAATCGCCGACGACCACCTCCGTGCGCTCATCGTCGAGAACGTCGGCATTGTCCAGATATTCGCGGTTCCAGTTTACAATTCGGGATTCGAGTTCCACCACGCACACGGAACGCACGTTTGAATAGGCGAGCGCCTGACGAAGGGAGATTCCCAGTCCCAAACCACCGATAAGCAGGTTGATGTGCCTGCCGGATTTCGATGTTTCCATGACCGTGTCGATCAATGCGCGATTGGACGACGCATTGTAGGTGGCCATCTGGAAAACACCGTTGACGATGAGTTCGAAATGGGAGACCGTGCCGGCGTTAACGGACGCAAGCTGTAATTCACCCGTACGGGTGGACGAACGCTGCACAACCCGCCGATCCATAGCCAGACCCTGATACGTCCGTTGAGCCCCCTTCACAATTAATGACAAAACAGATGCAGTATTAAGATAATGCAGAATTGAAATTTCACAAGCAGATTTGAACTCGAAGAAAGATCCGAGAACAGTCGGGCGAGAAAGTCGCTTTGCAGGCGAGGCAGGTGTCCCGTCCCGGAAACAAGGCGCGCAACCGAGTCCCATCGAGCGATTCGGCGATGGCGCGCAACGCAGGTTTTCGACCGCAAGTGCCGGCCGTAGCCCGGATGGGCTCTTTCAACGGGCTGTTAAGGGTGAAATGCCTTGACAATTATGGATGCGCATTTAGATTGCCGATCCGACAGCGAGCCGTAGGACAAATGCAAGACGCTTCCTGATATTGAAGGTCATCAATGGCTATACCGGATCGTTCCGATTTCTTGCGAATGGCTGATATAGAGTGTGTGAATCCCGGCATTGCGCGCGGTCGATTCCGCTCGGTGCTCTTCGATTTCGACGGTACGCTCTCGCTGATTCGCCAGGGGTGGCGGGAAATCATGGTTCCGATGATGGTCGAAACGCTTGGCGAATGCCGCACAGGCGAAACCGAGGCCCAACTGTCACGGGTTGTGATTGATTTCGTCGACCGGCTTACCGGCAAACAGACCATCTATCAGATGATTCAGCTCGCAGAAGAAGTGCGAAAACGCGGCGGCCTGCCTCCGGATCCGGTGGCCTACAAACATCGTTATCACGAACGACTCAACCGTCACATCAAAGGCCGCATTCAGGGTCTCCGGTCCGGCGCGGTTGGGGTGGAAGATCTGATGGTGCCCGGATCGCTCGACCTTCTTCGCAACCTGGAACGCCGGGAACTCACGCTGTACCTGGCGAGCGGCACGGACGAAGTGTACGTTAATGAAGAGGCCGACCTTCTGGGGCTGACACCCTTCTTTGAAGACCGTGTCTACGGTGCACTGGACCGATACCAGGACTTCTCGAAAGAAAGAGTAATCCGGGACCTGATTGCCTCGCAGGGTATCGAGGGAGAGGAACTGCTGGGCTTCGGCGATGGATACGTTGAGATCGAAAATGTCAAGGCGGCGGGTGGGATGGCCGTGGGCGTCGCCTCTGATGAGGCTCGACGCCAGGGCGTGAATGCATGGAAGCGCGACCGCCTGATTCAGGCGGGGGCGGATCTCATCATTGCGGACTTTCGGAACCACGATTGCCTCGTGGACTACCTCTTCGACGCGTAGTGTTCAGAAGCTGTCTAAAAATTCCCAGCGGCCGCCGGCAATCCGGAACGGCCGGTTTTTTCTATGACTCATTCCGACTTGAAAGAGCTGTTGAGCAGGTTTTCGGATCTCGATATCCTGGTTATCGGGGACTTTTTCCTGGATCGCTATCTCATGGTCGATCCGGAACTCGCTGAAATCTCTCTGGAGACCGGACTGGAAGCCCGCCAGGTTGTACAGGTCCGAAACCGGCCGGGTGCGGCGGGAACCGTGACCAGTAATCTCAATGCCCTTGAGGTGGGGCAGGTCCGGGCGCTCGGGGTGATTGGCGATGACGGACAGGGGTACGATCTGAAGACGGGGCTGAATGTATCCGGTGTGGATACGCGGGATCTGATGGAGGTCTCCGGCCGCGTCACGCCAACCTATACCAAACCGGTTCTCAAGACATCCGGGAAGGAGATGGAGCGATTGGATATCAAGAATCGCTCATCACTCCCGCCAGACGTGGAAGACCATATCCTCGCCGCCCTGGAGAATCTGTTGTGCGAAGTTCACGGTGTGATCGTGCTCGACCAGGTCCAGGAACGCAACTGCGGCGTCATTACGGATCGGGTTCGCACGGGAATTGCACGCCTCGCGCTTGAGTATCCGGATGTCGTGTTCTTAGTGGATTCACGTTCGCATATCGGCCTTTTCCGGAATGTGATGGTTAAGGTCAACCGAGAAGAGGCGTTCAAGGCGGTTTCCCGGGACTCCGGGACGGAAGGGGCGAAGTGTTTGGAGGCCGCCATTCGGTCTTTCCTGAACCGCACGGGGCGGCCCGTGTTCATCACGCTTGGTCCCGAAGGTATCCTCTGCGCCGACGGCGACGCAACTCACCGCGTTCCCGGTATCCCGGTGCCCGATCCGATCGATATCGTCGGCGCGGGAGACAGCGTTTCCGCTGGAATCGTCTCGGCGCTTTGCGCCGGCGCCTCGTACGTCGATGCCGCCAGGGTCGGCGTACTCGTGTCGTCCGTCACCGTCCAGCAGATAGGGACAACCGGCGCCGCGTCACCCGAACAGGTGCTGCAGCGGTTTGAAGAATCCAGTCAGGATGCCTGAGCAGGGACCTCTCCCCCGGACCACCATCCATCAATCGCATTTCCCAACTTTCAAATACCGCCTGCGTCCACATTGCATATATAGGGGCAACCCTTGTGGATGCCCTTGTTTCGGCGCATCTGACGGACACAACCTCTGGCTCCGTCACGGGGTCCCCACGAAGGTTACATACCAAATATGATATTGAATCTGGCGCAAATTATCGTTACGCGCGCGTCAGAAATTAAAGTTGACGCTGAGCCTCTCGGGGAGCGAAGCCCACCACGCGTCGCCGGCCGTGAGGCCCAGGAGATGGGTGTTGCCGGGCACGTCGTTTGCGCCCAGCCCTTTCTCAACAACGATGGTGTTGGGATCGCACTCCAGAAATTGACCCAGGCGTGCTTCGAGATGCTCCGGAGTTCGAAGGATGCAGGCGCCGGTCAGTTCCGAGGCCGGCAGGTCGAGCAGGTGGTCGATATTCCAGTGCAGGTTCTTTTGTCTGATGGGCTTGAGACTTCCGTTTCCCAGACGGATGGCTTTGAATCGCCGGAGCATTTCTGCCCGGATTCCATGCGGTTCCGTCCTGCCGCTTCGGGTGGCGTGGCGGACCAGGCGGTTGGCCAGCGACGCGGCGCCTTTCTTCGACATCGCGGACCCGACGTAGACGTACTCTCTGGCAGGCAGCGATATGATTTTCCCTCGCTTGAATCCGCCGAATTGAAGCGCGGTATGCTCCGCCAGGCGTATCCGCAATATATACGACCCACCCTGCGATTCGCCGCCCAGAAAGACAATGGGAGATTCCTCGGGACTCACGTCAAGTGCCCTATGGGGTCGATCCCATGCCAGAAGCTCAATCTGTATCGCTGATTTCCACCAATCGTTCCCCTCGATTCAGCAAATCAAGCGCATCTCCAAGCGTTTCAGATAAAATAGCTCTCAAGCGATCATTAGAAGTATTGCCACAGGTACACCAGTTAACTTTCGGAGGCGGACCTAGTCGATTCAATTGCTCAACAAAGTCCCGGTCCTTGGTAATCACAGTTGCATCCGCAATTCGAGCTCGATTGAAAATCTCAGAATCCTCCGCCTGCGTTAGATGTAGATCGCGAACGTGTACCACGTCTATGTCGAAGGTATCGCGGATCCAGGAAACAAGGCGAGGCGAGATATGTGCGCCAAGCCAAAGTGTCATGCAGCGAGTACCGGGTGATTCAGCCGATCACTCGCAAAACGCAGACAGGCACGAATGTCCTCGAGCTCAAGGTCCGGATGCTCAGCCAGAATCTGTTCACGAGTGAGGTCGTGAGCAAGCAGATTCAGCACATCCGTCACGCGAATGCGCATGCCGCGTATACAGGGACGTCCCCCGCACTGTTTTGGATTGACCGTGATTCGGTCCATCAGGGTCGCCATAACGTCCTCTCCTGCAAGAAATCGTCATCTATAACGATTGACATACTGGAAATATAGCCCTCGCCTAACATCTGTCAACAACCCAAGCCTGAAACGTGTGCCAAGCATTGCAGATAGCCGCCGTCTCAAGCGCCATCCGGCGCGATGCCGCGCGCCTTCATCCAGTCCATGACGATCTTGTGTCCGCCCGACTTTGCCTGCTGGTACACGGATTCACCGGCCGGGTTGACCCAATGGGGATCGGCGCCACGTTCGAAAAGGATTTTGGCGATGGTCGCGTGGCCGTTTCGACACGCCAGGCCGAACGCGCTGTCCAGCGCCGTCTTCGGCGGTCTCGGCGGATCCCAGCAGGGCAGAGAACCTGCGCTTTCCGTTACGTTCCCATCCTCATCGAAATACCGATCCACGAGATCTCTCCGACCGGCGCCCGCGGCCGTCATGAGATTCGACGCCGCGCCCCGGTCGATCAACAGCCGTGCGACGTTCACACACCGAAAGATGACGGCATTCCAGATCGGCGTTCCGTTCGCAATCACGCCGCAGTCAATATCGATATCCGCCCCGTTATCCAGGAGCAGCTCAGCCAGGTCGACGTCGTCATTGCTCGCCGCCCAGTGCAGCGGCGTCTCCTTCACCGCTTCATTCTGCCCATGCTGGAAACGCGCGTTCACGTCGGCGCCCGCCTCGATGAGCAGCCTGGCCATCTCCACGCCCTTCGGTTTGTGCCCGGGATAATCCGCGATCGTATGCAGGAGGGTGCGGTCGTTGTCTTCCGACCTGAGGTTTGGCAGTTCCGGATGCGACTCGATGAGTGCCTTCAGCCTTTCGATATCGCTCTGTTCGATGGCTTCGCGCGCCTGTTCGATCGGCGTCATTCTCTTTCCTCCAAAACGTGGTTCAGGGGATCCGTAATCGCTTCCGGTAGACTTCGTCGCTCAGCGCTTTTTGACGCCAGTAAGGTTCGCGGACGGTCACCATCAGTTCAGCGCGGGCGCCCGCTCCGTCCTCCCATTTCAGGATGCGGCGGGGGTACGCTGCTTCAACCCAGACTGTCGCGTTCCACCGTTCCGTCTCCCAGCGCCATGGTGTGGCTTCGTGGCGCTCATTCGAAACGGTGATCGTCTCCGGCTTCCCTTTGCTCAACCGCGCGTCCACCAGGGCGTGGGGACGGTGTCGCGTCCGGAATGACCAGAGGCTGCGCAGAAGCCGGACCGGCCGCGATTCACCCGCCCGCATCATCGGACCTTTGAGCTCCCGGATCTGTATGAGCAGATGGTCTTCACTCTGAAAGCCTTCGGGCATGTCAAGACTGTAAGTACGGAGGCCTTCGCGTTCAAAATAACTGTTCAGGGCGCCGCGCAATTTGCCGTCATCCACGCGAATTTCATCGAAAATATGTCCGCACCACTCCTGTGAACTCAGATTCACCTTTATCAGCTCAAACGGGTTTGAACCGTCCAGACCTTCAACGGCGCTGAAGACGGATGTCATTACTGAATAGTCGTAGATGCCGGTGGTGAACTTCAGTACGTTGTTCAGTTTGAGAACGTAGACTCTCTCCGGCGGCGGCGTTGGCGACTCCACCTTGATGTAGGTCTTCCGGTTCAGGTCTTCCGTGACGAAAATGAGGACGCCGTAGCCCTCGCGTGACTCTCCGTAACGAGGCTGCGCCACGCGATAGCTGGAGATCTCCGCCTTGCCGTCCGCCCAGTGCGCATAGAAGTCCGGCGTCTCCGCGGCGACCGGCGGGACATGTCCGAGCGTAGCCAGGACCGTAAGGGCGATTGCGCACAATAGGTGCATGTTTCTTTCCTTCCATGGGATGATCGATTGGAATGGCAAAGGCCGCCTCACGTTCGGGGTGGCCCGTCTATCCCGCTGCGAAGTCGAGCGTTAATTCAGGTCGCATGCGAAATCTATTGCACAAATCCGGCCCTGTCAACTCCGTTGGGCGGAGATTGGCCGAAATAAGCCGACACAATAGCTCATGAACCACCTGCACTGGAACCCGCCGCTGCTTCTGCCCAATGCCTTACTCGTTTTTCGATGCATTCTTTAACGTCATCGGCCACCTCGCGCACTTCGGCCGAGGCCCTAACCGTCTCACCCTGGCGTTCGCGAAGCGCGACGATGAGTGGCGCAAGCGCACTGGATTTCGCACGTTCGGTCAATAGAACTGCGACGAGCTCCCGTTCTGAAGCACCGGCTGCGAGCAGGTTGGGCACGAGCCTTACCATCCAGTTCAATCCAACTTCGCTGTCTGGAGGAAAACCGCCGTACACGGAGCAAAAGGTATGCAACGCTGCTACGCTCTCTTTCCTTGCCATCAGCGCCAAGGCATGTATACACTGTGCCTGCCATGCAAATTGGCCACTTTTGTTTTCGGGCAGATTCCGGACTCTTTTTTCAATCTGCTCGCACGAGCGCAGCGCTTCATCCGCGCGACCCATTTCGGCCTGGCACCACCCCTTTTCGATCATCGCGTGGGTTGCAAATCTCTGCAGGTCGGCATCTTCGTTTCTGCCATAGCGTAGAACCAACTCATCCCATGACGCCATAGCTCCGACAAGATCGCCCAGTTCCTTTTTCGTTCTACCCATGTCGATCAACGCCCCGGCGACAATACGCTTCAGGTTCGACCAATCGCTGTTACCGTAGCGCTTGACGACCTCGTCGAAGCTTGCAACGGCACCCTCCAGATCGCCCAATTCAGACTGCATTCTTCCCTTGTCGATCAGGGCGGCGCCAACCCAATACTGTAGATCCGCATTGGAACTGTCGGAGTAGCGTTTAATGACGCTCTTGATTATTGCATCGGCTCCGGCTGCATCCCCGAGTTTCATTGTGGCTTCCGCTTTGGAGATAAGCGCCGCTGCGATCCAATATTGAATGTCTGTTGCACGGCTGGCGCGATACCGCTCAATTAACTCATCCCAGGAAGCGACGGCTCCTTCCAGATCCCCTCGTTCCTTCTTCGCCCTCCCCTTGTGATCCAACGCCACGGCCACCCACCATTGTAGTTCTGGCGTTGTACTGGCGCCATATTGCTTGACGACCTCCTCGTATGCCGTGATGGCGCCTTGAAGGTCTCCCGATTCTCCAATCGATCTTCCTTTCTCCAACAACACGGAGGCGACGCGCCACTGAACATCCGGCGTGTCGCTGTAGTGGCAGATTCTGACCATCTCCTCACACGTGAACATCATCGCACGCAGATCGCCGAGTTGCTGATAAGCGAAGACCTTCATCTGAAATATGCGAGCAAGAAAAGCTACCGAATGTTGCAAAGATTCCGCCTCGCTGGATGTGAACACCTCTGCAGCAATTTCGACGACTCTCCGCCATGCCCCTTCATTAAATGCCTGGTCGATTTTTTCCTGAAGCCGCTGTTCCGCTATTCCCCGATAATATCTGTCAATTTTGTCTGCTGCGTCTTTCACCAAATCCCTCGCTGCGTTGGAACCAACCTCATCGGCAGGTTTCATTTTTTCCAGTGCTCGATTCATGCCAGCGCGCAGCACCAGGGACTCCCTCGCCTCCAGGTACAACTGTTCGCTGATTTCAGATATTTCACCAACGTCGTAAAACGCCACCATGAAGTGTATCAGATTCTCCACGATAGCCGCCTCATCGCGCTCGCGCCGCAGCTTGTAATAGATGCTGTATAGACGTTCGGCGGCTGCGTACTGCCGCTTCCTGCCACTTCCCTCCACGATTAATGCGCCCCGATCGACCAGCCTTCCCAGCATCGTCGATACTGTGCGGACGTCCATCCGGGCGCGCTTCGCGATTTCCCCGGCGCTTGATGGTTGCCAGAGATCTATCACCGAAACATAAACCCGCCTCTCGGTCTTCGCCAGAACCTCCAGGTGGCCGCGGAAATACTCCGTGTGCTCGTCGATCAGCGTTACCAGTCCTTCCATCAACCTGCGAAGGGATCTGTGCCTGGCGAACTCGGCGACGATGACCAGAAGGCGGGGGTTCCCGCCGGTCAGGATTTGGAGCGGCCTGATCTCCCGAGAACTCACCGGATCTCCACTGACGACCTGCCAGAGGAGGCGACTCTCATCCCTGTCCAGCGGTTGAAGACCAATGGTTCGGAACAATTCGAAAAAGGGTTGTACCACGTCGTCCAGACCCTCGAACCGACTCGTTGCGGAGGCAAGCAGCATGAACTGAGGTTCGGACTGTAGTGCCTCTCTGAGCTTCCAGCCGAAATCTTCGTCCACGTTTTCACATAGCGATTGCAGGTTCTCGACCATAAGCACGAGTTTTCGGTCCAGCCGGTCCGCCGCTTCCAGAACCGCAGCACGGGCGAGCGCTTCGAGCGACTCTTCACGCCACCGCGAGGAAAGGTCGCCATGCGTCTCACGCAGATTCCGCGAAAAGCCGGGATCCTGCTCCTCGGTCTCTCTGGCGAGATGAAAAAGCGCCTCGAGCCAGAAGTCGGCCAGATTGAAGATTTCCTGGCTTTCCTCCATAAAACGCACCGGAAACAGGCATCCGGCGAGCTGCTCGTCAGTCCTCAATTCGACAGCAGTACGGACCAGAAGCATGGTTTTTCCGCGACCTCGAGGCCCCACAACCATAATGTGTTGGCACGACGCCGAGTCCACGTTCCCACGCAAGACCTCGAGTATTGTTTCGAGTTCGCGCTTGCGGACGACGAACTGCCCGATGACCTCTTCGTCGGATTGCTTGACGCCGGGGTTGAACTTCCTTATCCGGCGACTGCTGGTCGGACTTGATGATTTGGATCCTTTCATTTCCTTCGCTCCCACTACTCGTGGTAGGTATCGCGGCGCAGGATAGGGATATGGTGATCTCTGAAGCGGGATGCCCACCAGTCCTTGAGCATGCGCGACTCAAAACGGTAACCATCGTTCCCGGGCACGAGATATCCGTCGTGTTGCAGGACTCCGAGGACATCCGCGATTCGTGTGATTGCGTCATTTGCCAGCCTGGAATACATCCGGGCGAGACAGTTTCCGGCGTCTGGTGTGAACACCCCCTGGACCGCAGCTTCGGCAAGGACCTCCATAGCAATAGAGTAGCTCTCGTCTTCCAAACCTTCCTTAAGGCGTGTCTCGTAGTGTACGAGGTCGTTTTGACCAGGCGGTCCCAGGAGCGAGTTGCGATAGACATCCTTCACGTCTTTTACTGTGACTCGATCGTGACCATGCATGACTGCGAAGTCACGCAGACGCGCGAAAAAAGACTGAACATGGTGGGGGATGCCAATTCCGAGCGCGGTGTAAACCGCGTCTGCCACGCCGTCCTCAACGGACAATGCGTATTGTCTAGCAAGACGGTTGAAGCAATTCACACATGTCTCACGGTCCCATGGTCCAAGCCGATAGGAATAGAAATAGTTGATCCGGTCGGGTATTCCGAGTCGTCGCATGAGAGGTTCGAGGCCGATACTGCCGGAAACAACGAGGACCGGAGCATCATCTCCGAGAATCTGCAGTACACCGCGGAGCCAACTCAGAAACTGATCCACGCGCCGCGCATTACCGTCTCGTTTGAGCATACGCTTCAGGAAGATAGGGAGTTCGTCGATTACCAGGAGCACCTGCTCATCCTGCTCGGCGCATGCGCGGAATATCTGCTCACCGTGATGCCGCCAGTTCCCCTCATTCAGCCCGGCGCGGATCTTCACGCCAAATTCGAATGCTGTGATCTCCTCGAAATTGTCAATCAAAAAGCGCGTCATACCAGTTGTAAATCGAGACGTTATAGAACGAACCCTGTGCGCGGCGCGCGCGATGTCCCCGATCGCCTGCTCCGGGGACTCCACTCCTTCAACATCCACAAAGAGAAAGATCCATCCGTTGGATTCGAGTATGCGCCCGAGTTCCCTGACAATACTGGTTTTTCCCATGCGCCGCTGCCCGGTCAACAACACATGATTGCGGTCTCGGACGAGTGTTTCGAGTATTTGCAATTCACGTTCGCGATTGAAGAAGCTATCGCCGCTGACCCAACGGCCGGTGGATGACTTCACTGTTGGCTCCCCATGCAAATGGATCGTTATTTATTATCTCTCTGCGTCGCAAATTCAGCAATCTTGCAAACAATCTGCTAAATTCCTTCAACCGGTCACCTTTCGCACCTCAAGTGCCGAGATTGGATTTCGAGTTCTGCGAATCCTATGCAAATTTACTATACAACAATTCTGTTGTCAACAATTTTGTTGTATATATCTCGGACTGATGAAACTGGAAATCGTCAGGCGTACTGCATCCTCGTTGACCCACCCGGTATTCCGGAGTTTTTCCGTTTCGTATTCCCCAAAGCAAGAAGAAGGGCCGTGTGAGTCACACGGCCCTTCTTCTTAGAGTCGGTTACGCGCGTCCGCTTTATCTTCGGGCTGTTCCGCGATCAAGTGACGAAATTGTCGTCTGTCTCTGAGACTCAGGTTTTCTCAAACTGGAGCGTTGAGCGCTCTTCGCATGTAGATAGTCGGATTGCCGTACATTCCGCCGGAAAGCGACTCAGGGCTGAGGTGTTCTATCAAAGGACCCTGTCCCATTTTGCTGCGCCAGTGTCCGCTGCGCGTTTGTATGCCGCGTGTGTCCACACGCCCCTCTCTTCGTACAACGCCACCTTTTCGTAGCAGCTTTCAAGACTGCTGTCCTGGCATTGCACAAATCCCAGACCGGCGAATACTTCCACGAGGCTTTGGATGTCGGCCGAACGAGTAGCATACTCGGGCCAGTAGTCGTCTTCGTGATGACTCCAAGGGTTAGTTGTATCACCGGCGGCGTACGAGATGCAATTGTATCGCTTGGAGGGTTTACCTACGATTTCAAAGCCTGCATAGGATAGCCTTCGGAATTCTCGAGTAAGAAACCGCGCCGATCTAGGCAAATCCATTGGCTTCGCCCCACTCCAGCCAGGATGCCTGCATTATTGCGACCTTGCCCCTGTCGTCCGGTTTCACGGGATTGGCGCCGGTGATTTCGCGCAGCGCGTAGAACCAGTGCCCGCCCTGCGCCTGCATCCGTTGCAGTATCAGCGGTACAACCGGCTCACCCATACTGATGATTTTTTGGTGGGCGGGATGTTTAATCATCACGTCTGTGCGTGACAAAAAGACGGTTTCAATTTCCCATTGGTCGGCCAGTTCATTGAATCGTTCACGGTCGGCAGGTTCAATGTCCACCTGATCTGCGTATTGCCCATAGCCCAGACCACGCACATGCGGCTCCTGGTGCAACAGAAGGCGGAGACGAGTTAGCTCGGCGGCATCCCAGCCCATCGCCTCGGCTACGGCTTCGTCCCACAGGCGGCGCACTTCACATTCGCCATCTCGGTACTGCGGCACCACCATGTCCTTCGTGCGATCCCAACAGTGAGCCAACCTGTCAACGAGAACATCATCGGAGAGATCAGGCAAACAGATGGTCTTCAGAGCATCAGGTCTGTACCTTGGAAATTCCAGAGTCTTTCCGGGATTGCGCAGCAGTTGCAGCCGCCCTAGGGTTGAGTTGAGAAAGACAGCCGCGGCCTTCGCCTGATTGAACGTGATACCCGGCACTGGCAACCAACCAATGCCGACATGCCGCTCCTTTTGTGCTACGGCCGTCAAACGGGCTGTGCCGGTGCGCTGCCCGCCCGTCACCAGCCGGTGGGAGGTTTGGGCCACGATCCTACGGGCATTATCAGGGTGGTGCTGACCAGCCACGCCGGGAATATTAACCCACTCATCCGGTGGAACAAGCCTTTGGGGCGCCCGATGCTGATCCGGTACGCCTCGAATGGTCCGTTGGGCCTCGGCGGACTTCGAATAAAAAACCGGAAAAGCGCCCGGTGCATCTGCGTCAGCCTGCCTGAATTGACCCAATTGCGCTCCCCGTCTAACACTGAGGATGGCACCATACCCTGTTCTTCCATCCGAATGAGCGACTTGTGAGTGGCGGAATCGAAGGCCGCATTGGCCAGTTCTGGCGATCGAAACACCCCTGCCGTCCAATCGCCGGCTTCGATGAACTCGGCAGGCCAATATGACGCTTCTCCCCATCCATTCGCGATAAGTCCTTCTTCGCAATTCAGCAGGCATCGGTGAAAATCGGCAATCTCGCCGTCGTCCACCGGCATAACGTCGAGATTGATGAACCGCGTTGGGGGCTTGGGACCGATGGGGTGGCGGCGTATCACCACGATGCTCTCGTTAATGTTCGTGTTCTGGCTCATGTTGATATTTTGAGGCTGGTGGGAAGTTAACACGGTGTGGATGTGGAAGCGCTGGGCAAGGATGCGGCGTTCTTCATGCCCTGACGGATTACTCAGAGCGATTGTCGGATGAACCATAGTCAGAACGCCATTCTCTTGCTCAAGGCAATGATCCGCTAAGGCAACAAAGAGAGGCGCAATCGAGTTCTTATCAACAAAATCCTCTAGCGACTTGTGGTTTCGGACCAGAATTCGTTCCATGTCGTCGACTCGTGCGCGTAGCAACTGCTGGACGACTTTTGGAAACTTCTCGCCCATGTTGGCGCGGTTGGTGAACGGCGGGTTCATGATGACGATGCGGGCATCCCTAGCCGCGTCAACCGCGTCCTCAAGCTCTGTGTCGTCGGCTGACGCCCAGGTAGCCTGCGAACCGATTGCGTCGTCGCCCAGGTCCAGTTCGCCCCGCCTCGATACGATAGACCGCTGCCCCAGCAGTTCGAGCGTTCCCACCGACACTCTGCCGGAATTATCCGGACCGTATGGCATCTGGTGAAGTCCCATTCTGCGGTAGCTGACTCTATGGTTGCCCGCCGTCAGTTGGGACGCAGCGAGCTGCAGAGAAACCGGGTTGATGTCCAATCCCTTTATGACATCCTCAACTGCCAACTTCTGAAGCCGGGTCAGGGTTTCCACGTCGGCGCCCCTCTCCGCCGCTCTGCGCTTCATGTCGGTGAGCATAGCGGCAAGCAACGTGCCGCTGCCGCACGCCAGATCGACAGTCTTATGCTCCCGCCATATGCGTGGGTCTGACCAGTCCAGGTCTCCGCAGACGTCCAGCGTCAGACGCGCGGCGAGCGACGCGGCAACGGGTCTGGTGAAAAACGCGCCGTCGCTCGCCTGATTGCCCATGACGCGGTTGAACAGCGGTCCCGCGTGGTCTGCGCCCATATCCGCATAAGTCTCGGCGATGCGCTCGGCTTCGGCGGCGAGGTGATGCAACGCGCGCTCCAGACCGGCGGTCTTACCCGTCGTCTCCACCGCGTAGATGGCTTCCAGCGCGGGTTCGAGCACCGGACGGAAATCGTGGCGCATGATGCGCTCCCATTCGCGGCTCATCTTCCGAACGACATTCACTTCGTTCTTGATGATCGACAGGTCGCTGATACCCGAGAGCCAGCCGCCATTGGCGATACGCTGGTGCAGCATGGCGGCGTTCATCATCAGAAGCGCGGCTACCGTGCAGCCGTCCGCATGCTTCTTGTCCGTCTTCTTGAGCCTGTCCAGTCCGAAGTGCTGGTTCAGCGCATGCAACAATCCGTCTGCGCGCATGTGGTGGGCCGCTTCACTGACGCTCCCTTCCAGTATGTTCAGGTCGCGCATCACGTGATTGTCGCTCAACCCGGACTTCGCAAGGAGGTTCATCTTGATGGCGCTGCCGTGCGCTTCCAACCCGCTCAGCTTGAGCATCACCTGCCCTTTTTCCTCTGCTCGCTCTTTGGCGCTCTTGCGTGCCTTCTTATGACTGCCCGGCTGAACGCGAATCCCGCCCTCACCGGAGTTTATCATCTTTCGAGCCTTGGCTTTGGTTTTCCGTATGTTCACAACGCCGCGAGCCTCGCCAACGTCAGGCTTGTCCCGGTCAACGGAATCCGCTCGGAGTTCAATGCTTCCATCGTCGTTCTTCTTTCCCGTAAAGACCTGCGTTATCTCCTCCGCACGGTAATCGACCGGTTTTTCATTTATACGTGGTAATTCTGATGTAGATTTGGCGCTGTATTGCGCCTGGAAATCCGCATGTGTTTCGCTTATGCGTCGTATACCGGACTCGGCGCGGGTCTTACCTTTCAATGCCTGTTCGACCGCTTCCTGCGCCGCGCCGGGGGGTCCCTCGACCTCGCCGTACTGTATGCGATTGCCTTCGCCGGTGGCAACCGCCACTAAAGTACGCTCCACTGGCGGCGGCTTGGGGATATACAGTTGCAGAAGTTCCTCAAGGCTCTCCTCGATACGCTGGTCGTGGGCTCGCAGCGCCAGGAGAATCTGTCCAAGCTCCTGCCACCCTTCCTCGGAGTCACTGTTGCTCAGCCATTTTTCGGGATCGGCAGTGGGAGGAATCAGAATGGGGCAGACAATGTAGCCCAGCTCTTTGTCAGGGGCGGTTCGCATCGCCCGTCCCACGGCCTGCACGACGTCGATGGGACTCTTCCGGGCTTCCAGAAACGCAACCGCGCTCAATGACGGCGAATCGGTGCCCTCTCCGAAGATGCCCACATTGATGATGCCGTGAGGGGTTTTCACGTCGGCAGAGGCAAGCCGTCCCTTCGCGGTTTCGCGCGCCGCGGCGTTGCTCGAAGCGTCCAGGTGTTCGAGGCTGTAATCAGACACATTCCTTCCATCCGCGTTCTCGTCGAGCCACCGTGAGACCCATTCCTTCACGTTTTCAGTCTGGAGGTCCGCCGCCATGTTTCTGGACTTGTCGACCGTGTTCATGAAGGCAATGCAAGACCTGATGTCCACATTTTCGCCCTGAGTCGCTCCGCCCATGGTGAGTGCGTACGCCAGGCCGCGCATGTAGTCTGTGGTCGTCAGCTTGCCGCGCCCTTTGCTCATGGTGTTCTTGGCCAGCATATTGGCCGTCTCGAACGCCTCCGGGTCGTTGATACCCATCGCGATGATGCGGTAATCGGACAGCCAACGGTTGCGCACGGCTTCCAGGTAGCTCCTGCGGTACAGTTCGACGCCGAACGTGGTCTCGTCGTCCATCGAGCGTACGATCCAGTTCGGATTGCCGGTGGCGCGCTTGCCGTCATAGATGCGCGGTGTCGCTGTCTGATAGACGCGATAGGTTGCTGGAAACCTGTCGCTGTCGTGGCAGACAGTGAAGTCACGAAGACGCTTTTCTTCTTCATTGGCGGCAGCGGACTTGGAGTTCTTGCGCTTCAGTCCCGCCGTTCTGTGCGCTTCGTCAGCAATCAACACGCGCGCTTTGACGCCGGCGCTCAACAGGGCTTCCGATACCCTGCCGCTGCTCTGGTATGTTCCGATGAGAACCTTGATTCCGTTATCGCAAGTGCTCCGGCGCATCCATTCGGCTATTTCGCTGGCGTCGGTGGTAACCCTGCCCTTCACCTCGGACGCGCTGACATTGCTGTTATCGACCGTAGGGTCGAGTGTGGCGTTGCGCCTGCCTTCTTTCCCGGGATCGTAGCCCGCCGTAACGTCCGAACACACCGCCAGAACATCGATCGGTACGACGCGGTTTTCCAGATACTCGCGTCTTATCTGGGATACGAGCGCTATGGAAGGACACAGCACGATGGACAGTTCGCCCGCAGGCGTCAGTTCTTCCACGATCCGGAGCGAGATGCGAGTCTTTCCCGTTCCGCACGGCAGAATGATTCTTCCGCGTGCCTCGCCAAGCGGCATTCCTCCGCTCTCAGAGTGTTCCTGCTCTTTGAGTATGCGGACGCTGTTGGCGACGGCTTCGTCTTGCATGCAGGATTTCGTCTGAATCGCATCATCCTTTTCAGGACTCGTACAGTGCTCGTTCTCCTCGGATGCGGCACTCGACTGGCGCTGCTGGTGCAAGTCGTTCATGATGTTGACCAGTTTGAGCGGCTTCTCGCTCATCGAAGCCGACTGCACTGCGCCGCTGGCAAGCGGATTGTCTCCGTTGGTGACCACCCAGCGTTCGGCCCAGAAGTCCGCTGCGGACGCAGCCGCAAACCTGGCGATCTCGTTGTTGTGGATCGCGGAACCTCGTCCCTTGTCATCAAGCCGGCGCGACTTGCACTGGATTGCAACGTGCTGCCCGTCGCCGCGACGCACGGCTACGGCGTCTATCCCCACGTCTAATCTGGTGGTGTTCGGGAAACGTGTCTCTCTTTCCGGCCAGTGGTCCCAATGCCAGCACTTTGAGAGGTCCCACTCTTTGATGAACGGACCGGACTCCACAGTGACGACTTCGAGCCATTCGCCGTCGGTTTCTAGTGGATTCATCTCTGCTGTTTTGTCGATCGCCGATTCGATGAAAACGGTCGCTCTGTCGTTTTGCATGGCGTTTTCCTTGTTTCCCTGTGTCTGATTCACGTCAATTTACGCGGAGGGTTCCACCCAGTTGAAGACATACGCCATCTGGTCGGTGGTCTCCGGCGACCTGGGGATGCGACAGACCTTTTCCACGCCCCGCCACCACCTAGCGATCTGCTCAAGGGCCGATGCTCCGCTCTCGCCGTGGCGGACCAGCCAGCAGCCGACCACGGTACCGGTCCGGCCAACGCCGCCCCAGCAGTGGACGTAGACCGTCTTGCCGTCATGCAGAGCGGTGTCTATGGCGTCAAGTATCAGGGCCATCCGCTCGCGGCTTCGGGGAACCCCCGCATCGGCAATCGGGAATCGTTCATAACCCACACGCACGCTGAGCGGGCGCACTACCCGTTCCGCAATGTTGCGATACGGGCGCAGCTCGGCGGCGCCCGTAAGGTCGATGAAATAGTTGATTCCGGCGCGCAGCAGCACCTTCAGCTTTGCTGTGGCCTGGCATGGGTCCAGATCGCCAGGGTACTCTCCCGCTGCGAAGCGGCCCGGACGGATCCAGTAGCTGTTGGGCAAAGGAGGGTTCATGTCGATTCCCGTTGTGTCAACCTGTGTATTGGCCACAAAAGACACAAGAGATCCAGATGCCGAACTCCGAGATCCTGAAATAGAAATCACGTATGAGGGTGGGGCCTGCCTGCAGCGCCCGTCTACCCGTCCCGATGCCGACGACGTCTCCGCGCAAATGCGTTTTTTGCGCGCTTTCGTCAGGGACAATCGAACAAACGGGGGATTCTTCGACTTCGCTCAGAATGACACGTTTTGCAATACCCATTGGCGAAACCTGTCCGTCAGGCCTCGGCACAAACTGTCATTCTGAGGAAGCCCTGTCTGCCGTGGCCGGTTTTCCTGCTTATGCTCCCCTCTCCCGCCTTTGTTTTTGATTCTGCCTTTACTAACCACTATCCACTAAAAACTATCCACTGCCTTTCAGTGCGCGTCGAGCCAGTTCGTCCCCGTGCCCATCTCCACCACGATGGGGACCTGCATCGGAATGGCGGACTTCATCCCGTGTTCCACAATGCCCGGGAGGATGTCCGCTTCGTCTTTGTGCATATCGAATACCAGTTCGTCGTGGACCTGGAGGAGCATTCGCGATTTGAGCTCGCGTTCCAGAATCTCGCGATGGATATGGCCCATCGCCAGTTTGATCATATCCGCGGCCGTGCCCTGGATGCGCGAGTTGATGGCGTTTCGTTCTTCTCCCTTTCGCGTGGTGGCGTTGCGGGAGTTGATGTCCCTAAGATAGCGGCGGCGGCCGGTGACCGTCTCGACGTAACCGTTTTCCCGGGCGAACTCGATGGTTTCGTCCATGTAGGTCCGGATGCCGGGAAACTGATTGAAGTATTGGGCGATGAGGTCTGCCGCCTGCCCGCGGGAAATGTCCAGACGATCGGCCAGGCCGAACGAAGAGATACCGTAGATGATGCCGAAGTTGACGGTCTTCGCGTGGCGTCGCATGTCTTCGGTTGCCCCTTCGATACCGTATATTCTTTCGGCGGTGGCCGTATGAATATCTCCGCCCCGCCGGAAGACATCCGTCAGGGCTTCGTCACCACTGAGTTCCGCGGCGACGCGGAGTTCGATCTGGGAGTAGTCGGCCGCAAGCAGCACGTGGTCTTCGTCGCGCGGCACAAAGGCTTTACGGACTTCCCTGCCCATTTCCGTGCGGATGGGAATATTCTGCATATTGGGCCCGTGGGACTGCAACCGGCCCGTGGCGGCAACCGCCGCTTCATAGTTGGTATGTATTCGGCCCGTGGGTTTGAAGATCGATCCGGGCAACTGGTCGACGTAGGTCGATTTCAATTTGGCGCACATCCGGTAGAACATCACCTGTTCCACGATTTCATGTTTATACGCCAGCCGCCTCAGGACCTGCTCCGTGGTCTGGTACTGTTTGGTCCTGGCCGTGCGGCGGGCATTCGGATCCAGCTTCAGTTTATCGAAGAGAATGTCGCCCAACTGCCTGGGTGAGTTGAGATCGAAATTCTCTCCGGCGAGTTGGTAGATACTTTCCCTGGCGCGCTCGATTTCGACGGCGAGTTCCTTCGATAAATCCCTGAGCACGCCGGCTTCACACCGGATGCCTTCGTATTCCATTTCGACCAGGGCGGGGATGAGCGGGCATTCCACGTCCCGGAACACCCGCACCTGTCCCATTTCTTCCAGCCTGGACCTCAGGATTTCGCTCAGTTGAAGGGTAATGTCCGCATCTTCCGCCGCGTACGTGGTTACCCGGTCCAGGGGGACGTCGGTGAGACTCAACTGGTCCTCGCCCTTTTCGCCGATGAGGTCGGAAATCGGAATGGGCCGGTATCCGAGAAGCGCTTCGGAGAGATAGTCCATGGTGCGTCGAAGGTCCGGTGTCGCCAGATATGCGGCGAGCATGGTGTCGAACAGCGGACCTTCGACTCGAAACCCCTTCCAGCGCAACACGCTGAGATCGAACTTCAGGTGGTGGCCGATTTTTTCGACTTCAGGATTCTCAAGTACCGGACGGAACGTTTCGAGTATCGAGAGCGCTTCCCCCGGTTCCTCCGGCAAGGGCACGTAATATCCGGAGTGCGCCTTGTACGAGAAGGCAAGGCCGATCAGTCCGCATTTCTTCGGATTAAGACCCGTGGTTTCGATATCGAAACAAAAGGCTTCCTGCTCGTTCAAAGCTGAGATAAGTTCCCGGCGGGATTCCTCGGCATCCACCAGTTTGTAGTCGTGTTCGACCTCCTCGAAAGTTCGGACGTCGCGTCCGACCTCGTCGGTTGCGGCCGTGGGACCCGCCTTGAACGAGTCGCCGAACAGCCGCTGGCCGAGCGTGTTGAATTCGAGCTCGACGAACAACGCCTGCAGTTTCGCCTCGTCCCAATCAACGCGTTCCAGGTCATCGGGCTTGACTTCCAGCACCACGTCGCGTTCGATGGTGACCAGCTTCTTGGATAGCAGCGCCTGTTCGCGGTTTTCTTCAATGCGTTCCTTCTGCTTTCCCCTGAGTTCATCCACGTGGTCGAGCAGGTTTTCAATGCTGTCATACTTTCCGATCAATTTCTGCGCCGTCTTTTCACCGACGCCGGGCACGCCGGGCACGTTGTCCGAGCTGTCGCCCATCAGTCCCAGGATGTCGATCACCTGGTCAACGCGTTCGATCTGCCACTTATCCAGAATCTCCCTGACGCCCTGGACTTCCACGTCGCCGGTGCGCCCCGGTTTGCAGACGAAGGTGCGGTCCGAGACCAGCTGACCGTAGTCCTTGTCGGGCGTAACCATATAGGTGGTGAAGCCGGCCTCTTCCGCCTGTTTGGCAAGGGTCCCGATTACGTCGTCGGCTTCCCATCCGGGGACCCTGACAACTGGCAGGTTGAACGCTTCGCACAGGCGGAAGACATAGGGGAGCGCCGAGCTGAGATCCTCGGGCATGGCCTCGCGCTGGGCCTTGTATTCCGGGAACATCCTGTGGCGGTGGGTCGGCTCGGGCGTATCGAAGACAACGCCGATGTGCGATGGGTCCGCGTTGGAGAGTATATCCAGCAGGGTGTTGGTGAGTACGAATACGGTAGAAGTATTCAGGCCGGTGGAGGACATGCGCGGGTTGCGGATCATCGAAAAATGGGCCCGGTAAACCAGCGCCATTCCGTCCAGCAGGTAGAGCTTCCTGTCTGTTTCGCTCATTGCACGCTCCCGACCCCCGCCAGCCCGAATGTAGGAGAACGGGGGTACTCATTATTCTTGCGATAGAGACCTGTGCGGCCTACCTTGTCTCGTTGATTGACAACCTCTCTATGTTGTAACCGATCTATGCGTGGAGGCGTTAAATGGAGCAGTTCGAACGACGCGATTTCCTCAAAAAAGCCTCGGTCGGAGTCGCCGGCGGCGTTGCGGCTCTGGCGGGTTGCAGCCCCGCCTCAAACGAGAAACCAGATGCTCCCGCGGTGCATACGAGAAAGAAATTTGAATGGAAAATGGTAACCACCTGGCCGCCGCATTTCCCCATTCTTGGCGAAGGCGCGGACATGCTGGCCAAATGGATCGATGAGATGTCCGGCGGACAACTGAAAATCACGGTTTACGGCGGCGGCGAACTGATTCCGCCGCTCGAAGGTTTCGATGCCGTCAGCCAGGGTACCGTAGAAATTTGCCACGGCGCCGCGTATTACTGGGCCGGAAAAGCGCCGGCCACTCAGTTTTTCGCGGCGGTTCCATTCGGCATGAACGGACAGCAGCTCAACGCCTGGATCTACAGCGGCGGCGGGCTGGAACTCTGGCAGGAGCTATACGATCCGTTCAATCTGGTCGCGATGCCGGTGGGCAACACCGGCGTCCAGATGGGCGGCTGGTATAACCGCGAAATGAACGGTATCGCCGATTTTCACGGCCTCAAGATGCGGATCCCGGGGCTCGGCGGCAAGGTAATCGCAAAGGCGGGCGGATCCGCCGTTCTTTCAGCCGGAGGCGAAATCTACACCAACCTGGAACGCGGTGTTATCGATGCAACCGAATGGATCGGACCCTACCACGACTATTTGATGGGATTCTTCCGGGCCGCGAAATACTATTATTATCCTGGCTGGCACGAGCCGGGCACCGCTCTGGAGTTGATCGTCAACAAAACCGCTTTCGAAAAACTGCCATCGGAACTTAAGCAGGTTGTCAAGACGGCCGCCGCACGTTCCAACTCATGGATGCTATCGGAATTCGAAGCCAAGAACAGCGTCTACCTGGAAAAACTCACCAAAGAACACAACGTCGCGTTGCGGAGATTTTCAGATGAGGTCCTCAAGACGCTGCGCGGTTTCTCCGTGGAAGTCGAAAACGAGGTGGCTGAAGCCGATCCAATGAGCAAAAAGGTCTATGCTTCTTTCGACGCGTTTCGGAAGAAAATCGATCCGTGGGCGGCGCTGTCGGAGAAACTGTATTATTCCGCCATCGGCGGATAGCAGCGGTTACTAACGAAAGATATGATGCCGTATAGGGACGCGTGCAAACCGCGTCCCTTTCCTTTTTCGGCATCGTCATGACGCCAGGTACCGCGGCAGCCACGTGGCCACTTCAGGAAAAACGATAACCAGGGTCAGGCCGATGAGCTGAACGACGATAAAGGGTATGATGCCCCGATAGATGTGGCCGGTCCGCACCTCGGGTGGCGCGACGCCTTTCAGATAGAACAGGGAAAATCCGAACGGCGGGGTCAGGAATGACGTCTGCAGGTTCATCGCGATGAGGATACCCACCCAGAGAAGGTCCACGCCCAGATGGGCGAATATCGGCGCGACGACGGGAACGATAATAAACGTAATCTCGATGAAATCTATGAAAAACCCGGCGATGAATATGACGACCATCACCAGCGCGAGGAAGACATGGGGGCCCGGGTCGGCTTCCACGATGAGTCGCGTGAGGTAAGCGTCGCCTTGAAGTCCCCTGAAGACAAGCCCGAAGGCGGTGGCGCCGACCAGTATGATAAAGACCATGCAGGTGAGATGGGTGGTCTCGGCCATAACGGACCTGAGGGTTTCTAGCGAAAGTTTGCGTTTGCACAGTGTAAGGACGGTTGCGCCGAGGGCGCCCACGGCCGCGGCCTCCGTCGGGGAAGCGATACCGGCAAAGATCGAGCCGAGAACGGCCGTTATCAGCAGGCCTGGCAGGAGGAAGGCATGGATGGTCTGTTTGATTCTGACCGCGCCCACGAAGCGGTCCAGGTCCGACCTGGGCATGGCCGGAGCGGAGTCCGGCCTTGTCAGGGCGACAATCACGATCCAGGTCAGATAGAGACCCACGAGGCACAGGCCGGGAATCACGGCGGCAATGAACATATCTCCAATGGATATATTCAGGATACTCCCCAGAAGCACAAGCACGATGCTGGGTGGAATAATCTGACCCAGCGTGCCCGACGCGGAGATAATTCCGGTTGCCAGTTCGGTGCGGTAGCCGCGTCTGAGCATGGTGGGCAGGCTCAGGAGACCCATCGTGACGACGGTTGCCCCGACAATGCCCGTTGAGGCGCCCAGAAGGGCACCTACAACGATTACGGAAACGGCAAGGCCGCCACGCAACTTGCCGAACAACAGGGCCATCGTTTCCAGCAGTTCCTCGGCAAGCCCGGACTTTTCGAGCATAACACCCATATAGACGAACAAGGGGACCGCGATGAGTACGTAATTGGTCATCACACCCCAGATACGCAGAGGCAACAGATTGAAGAAGTCAAGGCCGAACGTGAGATAACCCAGGATGAAGGAGACACCGCCGAGGGTGAATGCGACGGGGAAGCCGAAGAGGAGCAGCACGAACAGGACCCCGAACAGGATGAGCGGCATGGCTTCGATCATGCGTCGGTCCCCTGTTGTTTCGTTTCAGGGTCGATCGCGTGGCTCCCTGCGATTCTGAGCAGCGAGCCAAAGGCCAGCGCCAGGCCCTGCAAGGCCAGCAGAAGAAAGCCGGCCGGAATGGCGGCTTTCAGGATGAACCGCGCGGGCAGTCCACCGGGATCGGGCGAACCTTCCCCGATGGTAAAGGCGTTAATGACGAACGTGTGCGAACACCAGATCGCGACCAGACAGAATGGCAACAGAAAAATCAGACTTCCCAGGAAGTCCACCCACGCCCTGGTTTTCGCGGAGAAGCGATTGTAGAAGACGTCCACGCGCACGTGCTTTCCATGTTTCAGGGTATACGCAGCGCCTATGAGGAAAATGACGGCGAACAGATGCCATTGCAGTTCCTGCACCGCCACCAGGCTGCTCTTCAGCAGGTAGCGCGTGAACACATCGTAACAGACGACTGCCACGAGCACCGTGGTGAGCCAGGATACGGCAACGCCGATGCGTTCATTCAGTCGATCTGCAAGGCCGACCCAGGCACGAAGGAAATGCAAGGATGGGTTGCTCCGGTAGGGGTTCGGAACTGGGAAGCGGGGCTTCACGGCGAGGCCGCCGGAAAGCTGATTTTGCGGCGTAAATTAAGAACGGGCCCGGTTGTTTGCAAAGAAAAAAGCATTGCCATCACGACGTCTTTTCGCTTCTTTTACACGTGGCGAAGCGGAAAAAAAGGTGTCGGCAATGAGTCGTCAGCCGGCAGCAGACAAGCTATCAGACGTCAGTCATTAGCTGTCAGCTAAAAGCGAGTAGAAGTAAGCCGGCAGACGGGAGAGGGTAGAGAACCACACGCCGCCCCACCCCCTGGTGAGAAGGAAGACGGGAGAGGGTAGAGATTGCCTGCCATGTGAGGTTTCCTTTCATGGCCGGAGGCAAGGAGGGAAAACATACGGGGCGCGGATATCTTCTACCGTCTCACCTCTACCGTCTTCCCGCATTTCTTCTACTGTCTTCCCGCTAACGTCCCACTGACTTTTAAGGAGCGATGGATTATGCATAAGTCGGGTTTGATAGCCCTGATGGTCGCGATTGTCGTGGTGGCGGTGCCGGCCCACGCACAGGACAAGGTCAGAGTGAGTACGGCCTGGCCTGCGGACGGGGCGCGTCCGGGAGATCTGGTGGCGCTGGCCATCGTGGTAGATATCGACGACGGTTTTCACATCAATCCGGATCCGGCCCAGGTGGTGGTCGTTGGCGATTTCGAACCGTATCCGACCGACGTCCGCATTCTCGAGGCTGCCGGCGGGCTGACGCTTGAAGCCGTACGCTTCCCGAAGCCGCACCCGATACAGGCCGACTATGCCGATGGCGATCTCATGGTGTTCGAAGGCAGAACCGTGTTCTACCTGCCCATAAAGGTGGGCGAAGAGGTAGATCCGGGAACTCAGCGGCTCAAACTCGAGGTGGAGTACCAGGCCTGCGATGAGTACACCTGTTTCATACCGAAAACGGTCGTCATGGAGGCTTCCCTGCCGATCGTGGGCGCCGGCCAACCCGTAAACAGTCTGAATTCAGCGTTATTCAAAGGGTATAGCGAGACAGGCGCCGCCTCCGAAGCGAGCGGTGTGCGCTTCGATCTGTTCGGCTGGACGTTTTCGATCGATACGTCATCCGGCGGCGGGCTGGTTCTGCTCCTGATCGTGGCGGCCTTCGGCGGCGGGCTGCTGAATCTGACGCCTTGCGTGCTTCCGGTGATCCCCATCAAGATTATCGGACTGGCGCAGGCGTCGGAGAATCGGACGCGGCGTCTCGTGCTTGGGGGCGCGATGTCGCTGGGTGTGGTCGCTTTCTGGCTGGCACTGGGTATAATGATTGCCGGCATCAGCGGATTTACGGCCACGAATCAGCTGTTTCAGTATCCGGTTTTCACGATCCTCGTCGGCGTAATCATCGCCGCCATGGCCGTCGGCATGTGCGGGCTGTTCTACATCCGGCTGCCGCAGGCGGTTTACCGGTTCAACCCCGGCCAGGACAGCCTCGCGGGGTCATTCGGATTCGGCATTATGACTGCCGTGCTTTCCACGCCCTGCACGGCGCCATTCATGGGTGCGGCCGCCGCGTGGGCGGCCACACAATATCCGGCAACCACGCTGCTGACATTCGCTTCGATTGGCGCCGGGATGGCCGCGCCATACATGGCGCTGTCGATCTTTCCGGCGCTGGTGGAGCGGATGCCCCGCACGGGCCCGGCCAGCGAGTTGATCAAGCAGGTTATGGGTCTGCTGATGCTGGCGGCGGCGGCCTATTTCGTGGGCGTGGGCCTTAGCGCGCTTGTTGTCACACCACCCGACCCGCCGGGCAAGGAATACTGGTGGGCCGTGATGGCATTCGGCGCCGCCGCCGGATTCTTGCTGGCATATGGAACGCTTCGGATCACCGCCCATGCCGGCCGGCGTGCAGTCTTTGGCCTTCTCGGCGCGGCGCTTGTCGTATTCTCCGCGGTGGGCGCCGTCCGGTTTACGGATAAAGGGCCGATCGATTGGATTTACTATACGCCCTCGCGGTTCGAAGAGGCGCTGGAGGACGGCCAGGTTGTGGTGATGGACTTCACGGCGGAGTGGTGTCTGAACTGTAAAGTTCTGGAGCACAACGTGCTGCAAAGTCCGGAAGTCGTGAATTTGCTGGCGGCGCCCGACGTTGCTGCTGTGAAGGTGGATATTACGGGCAATAACCCCGTTGGCAAGGCGAAGCTGAGAGATACCGGCCGGTTGACCATCCCGCTGCTCGTAATCTATGCGTCGGATGGGCAGGAGGTGTTCAAAAGCGACTTTTACACGGTCGATCAGGTGCTGGCGGCCGTCAGACAGGCCCGGGGTATGCATGCGAGCGGGCGTGCCGCAGCGCGGGGCGTGCCCTCGTACAAGGAGGTCGAATGACCACGCAGAATCATCATCTTCTTTCGGATGCGCAGATCCAGCGCTTTATTCTGGATGGCTTCATTACTGTACAGACGGATGCAATCCACGAGACACACGGCAGGATCTACGACGAGATCGAAACCGTTTTCGATAGCGAAGGCAACGTCGGCAACAATATTCTCCCGCGCGTGCCCAGGATTCAGCAGGTGTTCGACCAGCCCGTCGTGCGTGGCGCCCTGACGAGTCTTCTCGGACCCGACTACATCATGAATCCGCATCGGCACTGCCACCTGAATCCACCGGGCAGCAACGGGCAGAGCTGGCACAAGGACTGTTATGTCTTCGACCACAACATCCGTCATCCCCGATTTCAGTGGGTGCTGGCTTTCTATTATCCGCAGAAAACCACCATAGACATGGGTCCGTCAGGTGTGATTCCGCGTATGCAGAACTACAAGACCATTTCAGACCCCAATCCGGAAGAAACCCGGGAGCCGGGGTACGCCATCTGCGGCGATGCCGGGATCGTGACGCTGATGCATTTTGACTCGTGGCACCGGGCGTCGCCCAACGTGAGCGGCAACAAGAGATATATGCTGAAGTTTCAGTTTACGCGACTTCGGGAACCGGAGGGACCCACGTGGAAACATCAGAATGAAACCTGGACGCCCCCGGAAGACGATGCGAACCCGGCTGTTTCCACGGATGTCTGGAAGTGGATGCGTGGAGAGGCCGTCAACGGGCGTTCGGAAGCGACCGGAAACGTGAAGGAAGAGGGCTTGTTCGACGAGGACGAGCGCGTGCGCATCAATACGGCGTATGCGCTTGCCAGCGACAAAACGTCGATACCGCTTCTCGTCGACGCGATGCGCAGGGAAACGCTGGCGGCCATCGAGGAGACGACGGCAACGACGCCGGACAACGCGCACGGGACCAATCCTACGCCGGGAGCGGCAGCGCGCGCATTGTCAACCATGGGCGCGCCGGCAGTCCCCGCGCTGCTGGAAGCGCTGGAAGACGATCACTGGTGGGTCCGCGCAATGGCGGCGGACGTGCTCGCCCGGATGGGCCCGGCGGCGCGCGCCGCGGTGTTCAGCCTTGTCGAGAAGGTTGGCGACGATCACTGGTGGGTCCGCCGCAACGCGCTGGAAGCGTTGCGCTCCATCGGGGCGGATTCCGTTGAAGTGCTGCCCGCGGTTTTCAGGGCTGTGAAGGACCCCGACTACCGCGTTCGGCGAAACGCGGCGCTGGCGCTTTGCAACCTCGGCGAGGCGGGCGACCCGGCGGTGAATGACCTGATCGACGGTCTCGGGGACGAGAATCGCTATAACCGGTTTTATGCGGGGCTGGCACTCAGGCGCATCGGCACGCGCAGGGCCCGGAAGGCGTTGATCGACGAGCTGTTTACCGCGCGGTGGTGTGCGGTGACGACGGCCGACGACCAGTATTGAAAGTTATTCAGATAATACCGTGCAGGGGGCCGTTGCGCTCGCCCAGACGATCGACTTTCCGCGTAATTCGGGGGTCTTCAACCAGAGGCGGCGCGTGGTGGGGCTTCAGGCGGGCGTCGATGATCAAGGGGCCGTGACAGCCCCAGTGTTTGTTTTCGATGAAACTCCCGACACCGTAGATATCATGCGAGGGATTGGAACGGGTAAACGTAACCCACAGGAAATTGTTCAGCGTGCGCGCCGTGAAGTCAGCGTCGTCCACGAGCAGGATCAACGGAAAGCCCTGAAGCTGCTCCACGGATTCCAGGGCGGCGGTCAGCCTTTGCGCCGTTTCCCCGTCGCCAGGAGAGCTGAAGGGGGGCGCCTCGACCGCGAGGATGCCCGGAAGCGCGACCTTCGGATTCTTCAGATCGTCGGGCAGACGCAGACCGCCGGGAATCTCGACAGGCAGATCCCGTTTTTTTGCGCCCGCCGCCGCGATTACAACCTTCGAACCTTCATTCAGGCCGGTGCCGGAATAGTCCAGGGTATCGATGGTTGTGCGGGTCTGAAAGTGAAGATCGCGGGTCCAGTCCACGCGCTCGAGGAGGTGGCGGAAAAAGCCGGCAATGTCGTGAATGTCCAGTTCCGGGTTGTCTTCGCCCGCGGCGATCAATAGATACTTGGCGAGCGAGCACGCGCCGAACCCCAGCAGCGCGTTGGCAATGGTGAGGATCTCCTGGGGTTGCCGTTCGCGATAGGGCACGTAGCGCTCGCTCCCGACGGCCAGGAGCAGGGGGTGAACGCCGGCGGCGTCAACGGCGTTGATGGCTTTCAGACCCGGAAGTTCGACCGGAACCATGGGGCCCGTCAATTCGTGAATGAGTTCTCCGAACGCGGTGTCTTCCTGGGGCGGGCGGCCAACGACGGTGAAGGGCCAGACGGCGTCCTTGCGGTGATAGACGGAATCGACGCGCAAAACGGGAAACTCGTGCGCCAGGCTGTAATATCCCAGGTGATCGCCGAATGGGCCTTCCGGCAGGGTTTCGCCCGGGACAACTTCCCCCGTGATACAGAAATCGGCTTCGGCGGATATCGTGAAGCCGTTTTTTAGTGCATATCGGAAGCGACGTCCGGCCAGCCCGCCCGCGAAAGCGACTTCAGGCAGGCCTTCGGGAAGGGGCATGACCGCCGCGAATGTGTGCGCGGGCGGCCCGCCCACGAAAACGCTCACCCGAAGCGGCTCGCCGCTTTCGATGGCGTTTGTATGGTGGATGCCGATGTCCCGCCGGATCTGGTAATGCAGCCCGACCTCCCGATCGGGTTCGTATCGGTTGCCCGACATTTGAATGCGATACATCCCGAGGTTGGAACTGAGGATACCTGGATTCAGTGGATCTTCGGTGTAGACCTGCGGGAGCAGGATGAACGCGCCGCCGTCGTCCGGCCAGCACTTGATCTGCGGGAGACCGGCGATCGTGGTCGTATGTTTGAAGACGGGGCCGGACGGGACCCTTCGCGGCGGGATGTTCAGCGCGATGCTGGCGATGCCCGCGGCTTTCCAGGGCGCTTTCAGATAGGCGGGCGGGTCGGCTTTGATTTCAATCAGACGCCTGACCCACTTCAGCGTGGAGCGGAAGATGAAGCGGGACCGTTCCAGGGCGCCGAACAGGTTCGACACGGCCGGAAAAATACTGCCCTTGACGTTCTCATAAAAAACCGCAGGACCGCGGGCCTGGTAGACGCGGCGGTGGATTTCGGCCATTTCAAGGTCCGGATCGACTTCCTCCCTGATACGGACGAGGTGGCCGTTTTTCTCCAGATCCTGGACGCAGTGGCGCATGTTCCTGTAACGCATCTCTTCCCCGATTGAGTACTATTGCCGATGCAGACCTGTTAGTCCTGTTTTTAGGTAAACAATCCGGAAGACACTGTCAACACAAAGGTGAGGGATTACCGGTGGACATCTCGAAGAGGAATGTCTGTTCCGCGGCTGAGTACGGATTTGAAACGAGCAATCGATATCGCATCCCTGCGCGTGACGGAATCACCCTGGGCGCGACAATAACGCGGCCGTTGGCCGAAGGCGCTTTTCCGGCACTGGTGTGGTACGACCCGTACCGGGGGGGATCGGACGGAACAACATCGCCCATGGCACGGTATTTCGCCGAGCGGGGATATGCATTTGTCTACTTGAACGCACGCGGGACGGGAAACTCGGAAGGCGTGAGCAAAGACGAATATATGGTGGAGGAAACTCGGGACGGATACGACGCAATCGCATGGCTGGCGGGCCAGCCGTGGTGCAGTGGCCGCGTGGGGATGCTGGGTACGTCCTACAGCGGTTTTACGACCCTGCAGGTTGCGGCCACGGCGCCGCCCGCGCTGAAAGCGATCGCGCCAGCCTATTTTACGGACCGAAGGTATACGGATGACTGTCACTACAAGGGAGGATGTCTTCGCGGCTTTTACGATATGTTGACCTACGGCCTGAATATGGTGGCCCGCAACGGGCTGCCCCCGTTCCGGGAAGCCGTGGGCGAACGATGGAGCGAACTCTGGCAGCAGCGGCTCGAAGAGAACGAGCCCTATCTGCTGAAGTGGATTTCCCATCAGATGGAGGATGATTATTGGGCGGTGGGATCGATTTCCGGGCATTACGATCGAATTTCCGCAGCGGCCCTGTTGATTGGCGGCTGGCACGACGGGTACCCCACGCCGCCGCTGCGCGTGTACCGGGAGCTTCGGTCGCCCAGGCGCTTGCTCATGGGTCCATGGTCGCATTCGTACGGGGACCAGTCGCACTGCGGACCCCGAATCGACATCTTCTACGAGTTGCTGCGCTGGTGGGACCGCTGGCTTAAGGAGATGGATAACGGCGTTACGGAAGAACCCCCGGTGCAGATATACCAGCGGGAATATGAAGAACCGGTGACGGATCGCACCATGATAGCCGGCGGATGGCGGATGGCGGAAGACCTTCCGCGGCAGGCGCAGGAGACGTTCTACCTTCACGGCGAAAGCCTGATAGACCGCCCGGCGGCGGAAGTGGGAAAGATGTCAGTAGCATATCTCCCGGCAGCCTGCCGGCACGGCGGGTTGTGGGACGGCGGGACGCCTTTCACGCTGCCGGGAGACCAGCGGGAGGATTCGGCGCGGGCGATCAATTTTGTTTCACCGGCCCTTGAGGAGCCGACTTCGATCCTTGGAACGCCAACGTTCAGCCTGTATGTCGGTTCCGACGTCGAGGTGATACCCGTAGCCGTACGGCTGTTGGAGATTGCGCCGGATGGGACGAGCGTGCTCGTGAGCAAGGGTATATTGAATGCGACCCGGCGTGAGGGAATGGACCGGGCTGTCCCCATGGTTCCGGGCGAGGTCTCTCTGGCCGCGTTTCATATGGAAGCAACTGCGTGGCGATTCCGGAAGGGTCACCGGATCGGGATCAGCGTCAACGGATCGGATTTCCCAAATGTATGGCCCACGCCTCGGTCGGGCCGGATCACGGTTCACTGGGGACCGGAATTCCCGTCGACAATCGGATTGCCGGTGTGGAATGGGGGCGCAGATCCTGAGTTCGCCTATTCGCCTTCTCCGCATCCCGCAAGGGCGACCGGGTCCGGCAACGCGCCATGGCAGGTGGCGCACGACGTGCTGGAAGACCGATACCGCCTGGTTCTGTTTGGCGGGGAAGGCGAGATGGGGGTGTCGAACCGAACGCCGGAGGAGGCCTGGACCCGTTCGAAAAAGCTGGCAACGGTCGCGTGGCCGGGGTGCGAGGCGCGTTCCGAAGCGACCGGATCGCTGACCAGCAACGCGGATTGTTTTGTGATGAACCTGGGACTGAACGTATATTTGAACGGAGACCTGTACTTCCAGAAGCGGTGGAGCCGGACGGTCCGGAGACTGTTGTTGTAGGGAATTAAAGCTGGAATCCCGGCGTGGCTGCCGGCAACGAAATCGGCTGAAACGGAGACACGTATGCGGTCGGTATTCTACTGGGGCAAGGCCGGGCTTGGATTCGAGAAAAACAATCCTTACGGCCCCTTGCTCGCCCGGGCGATGGCGGGGGTAGGGGTGGAGCTGGAAGCCGGGTACGATGAGGACCTGAGCGAATCGTGGTTGATGGAAAACCGGGGCCGGGTGGACATTTTGCACCTGAACTGGCCCTCCTATATGTATAACGCGGACGATGCCGGTGAGAGCGTCAGAAAGTGCGCAGCGCTTATCGGCCATCTGGCCCGCGCGCGGTCCCTGGGTTACCGGGTTGTATGGACCGTCCACAACCTGTATCCTCACGAACGTCCGCATCCGGGCCTGGACCGCCTTGCGCGCCTCGCGATCACGCAGCTTGCGACAGCCCTGATCGTACATTGCGAGTACGGACGCGCGCAGGTATTGGATCACTTTCACCGGACACGCGGGATCTTTACGATTCCCCACGGTCATTTCATAGAGGCGTACGAGAACAAGGTGTCGCGCGTCGAGGCCAGGAAAGCGTTGGGGCTCGCCCCCGACGGGTTCGTGTATCTGTTTTTCGGAAACGTGAAACGCTATAAGGGCGTCGAGCACCTGCTCGAGGCGTTCTCCCGGCTGCCGGGCGAGCATCTCAGGCTGCTCCTCGCCGCCAAGGTGAACAGCGAATACAGCGCGGACGTGGTCGCCCGGGCGCGCGCCGGAGACCGGAGAATTCTTATGCAGACGGCCGAGTTTTTCCCTGACGAGGAGCTCCAGCTCTTCTTCAACGCGGCAGACGTGATGGTACTGCCCTTTGTGGATATGCTGACTTCCGGATCGGCGATCACGGCGATGTCTTTCGCACGGCCGGTCATCGCGCCCGGAATCGGCTGTCTCCCGGAGCTGTTGGACGAAAGCTCCGGAATCATATACGACGCAAAAGACAGGAATGGGCTGGAGCGGGCCATGGCGGAGATCCAGCAGCGCGACATGCCGGCCTGCTCGGAGAGCGCGTTTCAGCGAGCGAAGGCGTTGTCCTGGGGGCCGATTGCGGAAAAGACGCTCGAGGCGTATCAATATGGGCCTGAGAGGCCGGATTAGGATGATTGACACGGGCTTGGTCGGGTAACGCGAACTGGAAGTTCGCCGCGCGAATGCGTGATCCGGTAGAGCGAACTGGCAGTTCGCGGCGCAATTGTCGGACCGAGAGACGCGACTGTTCAATATTGAGAAGGATCGGCAATGCCCGAAATGACGTTCGTGATGCTGGGCAGCGGCGCCGTCCGGGACAACCCGGTTCGCGGCGGCCCGGCCCAGATGCTCCGGATCGGAGACGAGGTGTTGATGTTCGACTGCGGGCGCAGCGCCGGCACGAACCTGGCGCGCGCGGGCGTGGGGTGCGAGGAAGTGGACCGGCTGTTTCTGACGCATCTGCACTTCGATCATATTGTGGATGTGCCCTATCTGGTTTTCGCGGGATGGGTAAAGGTGCGAAATCGTCGACTGATAATTTACGGGCCCACGGGCACACGGGATTTCGTGGAGAGAATTATCAGGCCGCCCTTTGAACAGGACATCAGCAGCCGGCTGAGTCACGGAAAGGACATCCATCCGCTCGATCCCGAGGTGATCGAAGTGGACGGAAGTCGCTGTTTTCTGGATCGGGAGGACTACCGGATATCCGCCGTGTTTACCGACCACGGGAATATTCCGACCCTGGCCTACCGAGTGGACGCGGGCGACCGTCGCGTCATCATCACGGGAGACGGCGCCCCCGATGAAAACTTTCCGGCGTTTTGTAAAGGCGCGGACCTCCTCGCCATCGAGTGTTCCGGAACGCCGGAATTCCTGGAGACGCAACCGTGGGGCGCATGGCATATTACGCCAGCGGACATTGCGGATATCGCGCGGAAAGCGGAAGTGAAACGCGTTATGATCAAACACCTGGTGATTGAAGACATTACGGGAGACCGGTCCTCTCCCTATCAGATGGCGGCACAGATCCGGGGCGGATACGACGGCGAGGTGCTCGTGGCCGAAGACGGGCTGGTTATAGAGATCTGAATGACGCCGCTGGTCTAACAGCCCGTTGAAAAAGCCCATCCGGGCTACGGCCGGCCCTTGCGGTCGAAATACTGCGTTGCTCGGCCTCGCCTGCAGAGCGACTTTTCCAACGGACTGCCAAGAGAACGGCAGATACTGGACGTCGTATACAACCCGGGGAGGGATGGAATGACCATTGTCGACGGCCACGTCCACGTGGGTCTGACCAAGTACGTCGCTGTTGAAGTGCTTCTGGCGCAGATGGAATCGGCCGGAATCGACAAGGCCCTGCTGGTACAGTACGGCGGATGTCACGATAACGCCTATTTGAAAGACTGTATGGACCTCTATCCGGGCCGGTTCGCGTCTCTGGGCGCGGTGGACTACGACGCCGCAGACGCGGGCGACCGGATCCGGCGCGAAGTGGCCGAATTCAGTCTGGCGGGACTGCGGATTCCGGCCTCTGTCGATAACGAGACGGTCTGGGACACTGTTGGCGAACTGGGTATCATGGCCAGTCTGAGCGGAGGCATGGCAGGCATGATTCGCCCCATTATGGAAGAGCGTATCCGGCGGCATCCGCGCGCGATGTTTCGCATCGAACATATGGGTTGGTTCCCCGACGTGGAGAAGACCCCGGATGAGCCGGACTATGAGCGCCTGATGGGATACGCGAAGTACGAAAACACCGTCTTCATGCTGTCCGGATTCTATGGATTCGGGAAGGGATTTCCCTACGAGGAGGCAACGCCCTTCATCGAACGGGCACTGGAGCGGTTCGGCGCCGAGCGGATGATGTGGGGGAGCGATTTCCCGCCCGTGAGTCTTCATGAAACCTGCGAGATGGCGGTAGACTTGCCCCGCCGCTGGACGTTCCTTTCCGATAGCGAACTCGAATGGATCATGGGCCGGACCGCCCTGAGGCTTTTCAGTTTCTAGAAAGCGCGCCGCGTGCGCGAGTGGTGAGGTTCGATAGACATTGAAAGGAGTCTTGATGCGGTATAGCAGCCTTTTTACGCAGACGCTTCGTGAGGCGCCGGCCGACGCGGAGCTGGTCAGCCATCAGCTTGCGCTTCGGGCTGGGCTGATCCGTCCGCTGGCCGCGGGCATCTTCAGCGCGCTGCCGCTGGGCCTCCGGGTCGCCCGGAAGATCGAGGCGATCTTCCGGGAGGAGATGGCGGCAATTGACTGCGTGGAACTGCTGATGCCCATCGTGCAGCCGGCTGAGCTCTGGCAGGAAAGCGGGAGGTGGAACGAGGTGGGTCCTGAAATGCTCCGGATGCAGGATCGATCCGAGCGGAACATGTGCCTTGCAATGACCCACGAAGAGGCGGTCACGGATCTGGCGAGGCATCTGATCAGGAGCTATCGTCAGGCGCCGATGCGCGTGTTTCAGATTCAGACGAAATTCCGCGACGAGCCCCGGAGCCGGGGCGGACTGATACGCGTGCGGGAATTTACGATGAAAGACGCGTACAGCTTCGACCTGGATGAAGCCGGCCTGGAATCGGTCTATCAGGATATGTACCGGGCCTATGAGAATATCTTCCGTCGGGCCGGCCTGGCGGATCAGGTGGTTTCGGTGGAGAGCGACACCGGTATGATGGGTGGAACCGGGGCGCACGAATTCATGTATCTGAATCCCGCGGGCGAGGATACATTGCTGATCTGCGACGGATGCGGTTACCGTGCGAACCGGCAGATTGCCGTGTATGAAAGGGAGGAGGCGGTCGGTGAGACACCGGAACCGCTCCGGGAAGTGGCCACGCCGGGGTGTACCACCATTGAAGATCTGGCGCAGTTCCTGGACATTCCCGCAAGCCGAACGGCCAAAGCGGTGTTTATGACAGGTTCCGTGCAGGGAGAAGAACGGTTTATCTTCGCGCTTGTTAGGGGAGACCACGAACTCAGCGAAACGAAGTTGGCCAACGCGGTCGGGACCGTCGATATGCGGCCGGCGACAGAGGATGAAATCCGTGCGATCGGGGCCGAGCCAGGATACGGATCTCCCATCGGCATCGCGGAGGATGCGTTGATCGTTGTGGATGACCTGGTGGCGAAGTCCGGCAACCTGGTATCCGGGGCGAACAGGGTGGACCATCACTGCCTGAACGTAAACGTGGGCAGGGACTTCGAAGCGGACCTGGTCGCCGACCTGGTGGCGGTGGAGGCGGGGATGCCATGCGCTTTATGCTGCGCCTCGCTGCGGTCGGCGCGCGGGGTGGAGGTGGGGAATATCTTCAAGCTGGGCACCAGATACAGCGAGACTCTGGGCGCGAACTTTCTGGATGAGAACGGCAAAGCCCGTCCGCTGGTGATGGGTTCCTACGGGATCGGCGTCGGACGCCTGCTGGCCTGCGTAATCGAGGAACACCACGACGATCAGGGCATCGTCTGGCCGATTTCGGTCGCGCCGTTCCACGCGCATATCGTGGTGCTTTCCGGAAATCGGCCGCGGGGAGAGCTGGAGGCGGCACAGCGGATCTGCCGGGACCTGGAAGCCGAGGGTATCGAAGTGCTGCTGGATGACCGCGACGAGCGGGCGGGCGTAAAGTTCAACGATGCGGACCTGATCGGAATCCCCATCCGGATTACCGTGGGTTCCAGGGGGCTGGCGAAGGGGGAGGTGGAAGTGAAAATGAGAAACGAGCGGGACAGGAGAGACGTCGCAATCGAAGCGTTGGTAGGATACGTGAAAGAAATCGTCCAACGAGGGCAGGCATGAATACTGTTTATATCAAGTTCAAAAGTCGCAAACATCAGGTTGAGGGTTATTACGAACTGGCTAACCATGCCATGCTGACCAGCCTGCCTGATGGTGTGTACATCGTGCCCGTTCAAGCATTGTCGATTCTGGATGAACAGGAAATTTCATATCGACAGGCCTCGGAAGAAGAGGTAGAGAAATCTCATGCGCAGATTCGAAACCCTGCCGCCGGTGTTCCACAATGACGGTCACGAGATTGGATTGGCCGAAACCCTGGAGTCGCGATCTCCAGGAATTTTTGTGGGAATCACAACCGATCCTTGACAAGGAAAGCGGTTAAACCGGGGAACAGTACATCTGCCCTGCAAGAATAACCAACCCCGCCATCACAACAATCACAGATTCCGCCCACGCCTTCATGCTGTTCCTTGTCGTCGTTGTCTCGCCTCTATTGCTCTTTTATCATCCTCTTCAAATTGTTTTTGCACGTCATCAGGAGACGAAAAATTATCATCGGAATTTTTATCGGAAAAAGCATTTTCTATATCAATCTCGTGCCCGTCAAAAGACCTCGATGGCTTTATATAGCCATATTCCACTCTAACATCTGGAAGTACAATTTCCTTTCGTCTAACCAAAATACCCTTCGCAGCTTTGTGTAACCCGGTCTCTCCTGCATTCAGACAAACATCTGAAGATTCATGCGCAAAATGATGCTTCCTTTTTAGTCCTTTTCTTGCAACCAAACGACTTCCACACTCAGAACAGATACATCCGCATTTCAAGCCCCTAAACACCTCAGAAATATGAACTACCCTCCCATCTCGGGTTGCCCACCCGAAATTCTCTTCTCTTGTTTCCTGTTTGTCCATCACCGTTTACATCCTCGCAATGTCACTTTCGGTTATTATTCCCCATTTTATTCTTCGAAAGACCTGAAGCGAACGGCTTGCTCTGTGTTGATGGATTCTGCAATGGCTTCGAAGTAGGCGGCGACGGAGTCGAACCCCGTCCATCGGACGCCAAGTTCGAATCCCTTCTCGATGCACGCGGTGATTTCATCGTGCATTGATGGTAACCTCCCGTCGACGCTGCCCGGTCGGTGGGCGGCGCGAATCATGTCAAGAGCGGGTCCCCGCAATTCCGCGACAGCGTCTTACCCCGCAAGCCCGCCGTACCCCCGGTCGACGTCGGGCAGGTCGGTGGCTTTGCCGAGCGCCTCGGCCATCGCGCGCACGTGGAACGGCAGGGCGCCGCAGCAGGATCCGATGAGGCCGATGCCCATATGTGCGGCTTCAGCGGTATACTCTGCCATGAAAAAGCGCGTGACAACGCGGGGCTCAACCTGGGTCCAGAGATTGGCGACGCTCAACGGGCGATTAAAATTCTCTCCGGGTTCGAGTTCGTATCCTGTGGGCTGCGCGCACAGAGGCGCCGAAACAGCTTCCCTGACTTCGTACATCAGCGGGCGCATGGTGGACCACGGGCGCATGCAGTTGATGCCGACCACGTCGGCGCCGGCGTCCACCAGGCGTTTGGCGGCTTCGCCCGGACGGTAACCCTCCCGCGTAAATTCTGCGTCGCGATAGGTCATCGTAACGACGGCGGGAATCCCCGCCTGTTTTACGAAGGGAATGGCCAGGCTGACTTCGTCCACGGAATAGAAGGTTTCGACAATGAAGAGGTCCACGCCGGCAGAGGTCTGCTGCGTAACGCGGCGTTCGAAGAATTCACTTGCATTGGTCCTGTCTTCTTCGGTCATGGGGTCCCATTTGGAGCGGCCCGAATAGACGTACGGGCTGAGCGTGCCTGCCACGAACCGGTCCGGTCCGGCTGCTTCCCGTGCGAGTTCCACGGCCTTGCGGTGGAGTTCCTCCTCGCGTTCCATGGGCCGGACGCCCCAGACCATGGCCTGCAGAACTTCGGCGCCCGCACGGGCGAATTCCTTGTGGAGTTCGAGTACGCCTTCGGGATAGTCGAGTACGCCCATGGGGATTTTGGAGGCGTAGCTGCCAAGGCAACGGCGTTCGAATTCGAGATAATAGCCGCCATCGCAAAGCAGGGGTCCTTCGGCGATCCGGTTGAGAAAGTCGGACGGCATGCACGTCTCCTGTATAGAAGCTGGATTGCGTTTCGGAACGGCACAATATAACGGACTGAATCCTACAGCTCCACCCTTTTGAACGCGTCTCCGGAACGTACCCCGTAGGCGTTGCCGGTCTTTTTCAGGTGAAGCCCGGTCTCGCCGAAGTCCAGCGAAGTGCCCGAAGCGAGGCAGAGCGAACGGAGGGCATCGTCCTGGATCGTCACGACGGCCGCGCGTCCCTTCAGGGACAGTCCGTCGAAACGCGCCTCCTCCCGCGAGGGGTTATACAACAGGAGAAAGCGTTCATTCTCCGTGTGGATCCGGAGCGCCAACGTGGCGTCGGACAGCGTTCGGCATTCGATTTCGATCGCGGGAGGGCGGTGCGCGAATGGCGCGTGTACGGCGGGGAAAACGGCAACCGGACCGGGCCGGATAACCTGGAGGTGGCCGCGGTAAGGGAGAACGGCGCCGGGCTTCAGGGTGCCGCCGTCGGCATGCAGGTCTTCGATCACGTCCTCTTCGGGTGGACATTCGGATACCGTAACCGTCGTGTCGCAGATATTCGGGATGATCGTCCGCAAGCCGCCGCGATCCATCGTCCACGTGGCGGTGACGTCGTCAATCGCGCGGGTCGATCGGCCGGAACGCAGGGGTTCGGGGACGTCTGAAGGCACGAGGGAGTCGAGGCCCGCGATCTCCAGATCTCCGGATCGTGCGTGCAGCATCCAGGTGTACGACCTCTTGTCTCCCGAGACGCTGAAGACGTCGACGATGAGGGGTTCGCCCGAACCCCGCGGCAGCAACGCGATAAGGCGGGCGTTGCCCGGCGGCAGGCCCGCCTCGGCCAGCTTCGGACCCGGAGTCACGCACCACATGAGCGGTTTTCCTCCCTCGCCCTGTTCCGCGCATTCCAGGACGGTATTGTGCGATAGCGGGCCGCGTTCCCACAGACGGGCCCACTCCGGATTCCAGTTATACCCCATTTCCGTCACCATTTCCTGCCCGCGCGACCAGAGGACGAAATTGAGATAGTCCTTCTGCTTGTGTGCGGCCGGGATATAGGGACCGTAATCGATAAAGGCCATGGTCCGCGACGGCTTGTATTCGCCGTGACGAAGAATCATGAGTCCGATATCGGGCAGGTGGGCGCTCGCAGCGGCGTAGGGTTCGCCGTCGCTTTCGACCGCGGCATCCGGATCCCGGTAGAAGAGCGAATATTCGGTTCCTCCGTTCAGGTCGCCGCCCCATACGGTCTTGAGATGTCGCAGCGCCTTCTGATTGTTGTAGACGATATAGGCGATTTCCGAACAAAAAGGGCGCAATGGACTTCCAACGTGCGAATCGTTGATCGCCGGGTTGGTGTCGTTCGGAAAGGCGGCGTCCAGGAACCAGGCATAACACTTCTCCAGAAGGGCGCATCGGGGATTGGCGTACACGTCGGTGTCCAGATTGCCACGGATGATTTCCGGGATGCCGATGGTCGTCTGGAGCAGCCCCAGGGTGTAATCGGCCGTGCATTCGTAAAACGCGCCATCCTGGAAGAACACGCCGGCCTCGGGCTTGAGCATGTCCTCATATAGCGTGACGACGGATCGCAGGATTTCCCGGTCGCCCGTCAGCGCGGCGGAAGCCGCGATGCACCACCACGCGCCTCCGTGGTCCTGAATGGAATAGTGGGAGAGATACGGTGAGAGATCATCCGTATAGTGATATCCCTCGAGCGTCGAGGTTCCCGGGTTGTTGAAGGACTCGACGAAATAGTCCCGTACGTATTCGACAAAGGCATCGATGGACCGGCGCTGTTCGTCTTGAAATACGTCTGAGTCGCGGATGAGGTCATACGCGATCAGCACTGTTCGGGCGCACCACGCATCCCTCTGTTTCCAGCCGTCGATTTTTCCGTAATACGGATCGTTCTGATCGTGCCAGACGTTCTTGTTGACCTGGTTCAGCCGGTAGCTCTCGAAGACTTCAGCGAATCGTTCGACCAGAATGGCGGCTTTTTCGGCGTATCGCACGTCTCCTTCGATACCGTAAGCAATTCCGGCGCTCTCCAGGCCGCCAAGGATGTACTTCAGGCGATACGTGCGGACCACCGCCTGGATATTCCATGTTTCGGAAGTGTCCTCCGGGTCCCAGTCCCACGTCGCCTTGCAGTCCGTGCATTGAAGCGTGTCGCCCTGGTTGATCAGGCTGTAGGCATACCAGGGTCCGCAGCCGCAATCGGGACAAACGACGGTGACGAGCGGCGTCTGGTCGCTGATGAAAGACCGCATCCGGTCCCGGTCCATCGTCAGATAGTAGCCTGCCTGTGATTTGATCTGACCGTAGAGATCCCTGGCCCACGCGTGTCGGCTGATATTTTCCCCGGCGCGCGCAAGGTCGTCGGGTTTGTACATGGTACACGGATTTCGATGGGTTCGCATATCATCCTCTTGTCGACCTCAAGCATCCGGGGGCGGCGGCCAGGCTGTCAGTCCAGGGCGCGAAGCCTGAAGTTTGCCCACCACGTCCGGAGGGGCTCCGGCGGATTCTCCAGCTTTCTGCCTTCCGCTTTCTGGATGGAAGTGAGCCGCGCGGCCCCCAGCAGGCCGGGGTGTAGCGAGATCGTGTCGATGCCGCGGGTCATGCGGTTTTCTTTGCCCCAGAGGCCGTCGATTTCGATTTCCGTCTCGCCCTGGTATCGCTGCGGCACGTCGTCTATCCAGATCTTCTGCTTATTTGTTTCCGCATCCCATGCGATTTTGAACCGGTATGCCCGGTCGTTTTCGGGAACGACCGAATTATCAAACGTGTTGAAACCGGGCGTTGGATGGCCGGTTGCAACGGTCATGCGGTCTGTCAGGATTCCCGTCTGGATTTTTCGGAAACACTTGATGGATCCGTCGTACTCGCCAAGCAGGATGCAGGCTTCAGCGGATACGTCCGGCGACTTGACTTCGAATTCCAGCGTGCCCCTGGGAATGACGGGAAAGGTCGTGGTCACGAACCCGTACCGTGTGATGAGTTCAAGCCATCGATTCTGAACGGGTCTGAGCCTGCTCTCGCAGACATTGTCGTCCGGTTCTCCGTCCCGTGGCGGCGGGATCGGTTTCCAGTGGAGCGGGTGATCTTCCCGGTCGATCTGGTTGCCGCCGACCGATTGCCGTACGTGCCTGACGCGGATACGCCGGCCGATACCGACGCCGCCGGTCTGAAGTTCCAGTTTCGCGATATCCCGCACCGGATTGTTGAACGGCACGGTGACGGGTCGTTCGCCGTCTAGAAGAAACACGGCAGTCTGGCTTGAGAAGTCGAAGCCTTCGAACGCGTAGACGTGTTCGTCGGATTCGACGACGTACCATTTACGCCTGGTCCGATCGTTGAACGGACAGTTGCCCTGGAACGTGAGTGCCCTGCCGGAATCTATCAGTTCCTTTCCGCCCTGAAACAGCAGGCAGCCGTCCCTCCGGATATGACATACGATGGCCGGGCGGTCCGCACTGTCATAAAGCCTGAGGGTGTAGAGCGTGTGGTACTCGGGCTCGTCGAGGACAACCCGCATGGCCAGTTCAAGCGAGCCGGCCCGGTCGGTGATCTTCTCCTTGAGTTGACGGCTGCACCGGACGGGTTTCCTGGATGCGTCCATCTTCATGTATCCGTCTTCGCCGAAGACATAGTCCTGGTTCCCGTGGACGTCGTGCCAGTTAAAATTCTGACGGATGTCAACCATCACAGGATCTCCCGAATACCGGGCGTCACATGTACCGCGAATTGCCAATTCGCGGTGCGGGATCATGCATCGCTCCAGGTGTACGCACGGCGTCGGTTGGGTACGTAAGTACCGACAATACGTTCAATACCCATGAATCGAATGGCCCGCCCCGGGGAACCAGATGATGTCCACGACAAGGGAAAGCCCCACGCCGGTCGTATATCCTGTCAATATCCCAAGAAAAAACGGGATATAGCGCCTGTACAGCGCCGCCCCGCCGATACGCAGGATAATGAATTTGATGCACCAGGCGATAAACACCGAAAAAGTGGAAAAGTGAACGTACGAGATGCCGGCGATCGCAAAGCCGACCGGGTGCAGCGGCCACCAGGGTAAGCGATATTTGAGAAACGTCAGGATGGACATCACGGCTGCGCCGATGCCCAGCAGGACCGGGCGGATGCTGGTCTCGACCGCAGGGTCCTTCATTTTCGACAACGCATTCGCAAAGCCGCTCCGGCTGTATCGCGTGAACGGGAAGTCGTTGAAATTGTAGGCTCCATGAGTGTATCCCAGGTAGAGGGTATAGGCGATGGATGCGGCCACGCCCGCGGCAAACGCCAGAAATATCGCGGTCAGCACGCGGGGACGGTCCTCGCGAGGGCAAAGGTCGGCGATTTTTGTGGCGTGAACCACGGAGGGCATGAACAGACCCTTGCCGAACGAGGTAAGCGCGTTCGAAAACGCCAGGACAGTGAGGCTCGGACCGGAGAGATTCCGCGGCCCGATCAGCCGGGTGACGATCTCCTGCTGGCCGATCGGCGTGCAGACGAAGACCAGCCCGACTTCGGCCACGATTCGGGATACACCAAGAAAAATGATCAGCGTTGCCAGGACGGACAGACATGCAACGCCGAACCCCATGCCTGCCCGCCAAAACCAGAAGACGGCGAAGAGGGTACTCAGGATGAAACCCAGAACAGCGGTTCGGTATCTCATCATTTCGTCGGCATCGTCCAGAGGCGCGCTCCGGCCCATGGCGATCCTCATTACGGATCTCAGGTGGTGTCGTGCGATCCACAATCCCCAACCAACCAGCGTGACGAATCCGCCGAGTTGAAGCCATGCGAACTCGCCCGTTGTCGTATAGGTACTGCTGGCGTTATAGCCGTATCGATTGAGGACGCCGCTGCGCAGGATGAAGAGAACGCAGAAGAACCACAGGCTGAAGAGGACGTCGATATTGGCGAAGTAGGCAAAGGAGATGGTAAACATGTTGACGCGGGTCCAGATACCGGGGAAGTATCGTTCGAAATGCACCCAGGGACCCCAGCGGATATTGGGAATCTGCGGGAATCCGGGTACGAAGTAGTGGATCATGTTCCAGCTGATGATTCCCAGGGCAATGGCGAAACCGATCCGGAAACGTCCGGAAAAACCGGGCTTCTCACGGTCGGTGAGATCCAGGACCGGGCGCAGGATCGGGTAACTCAGTCGTTCGCTCTCCACCCATTGGCGTCTGAGAATGACGGAAAGGCTGGTGGACGCCACAAAGAGGGCTGTGATCAACGCCATCCACGCGGCCAGGGGGATGTACCAGACCTCCCAGGGAATATCCATGCCGGGCGGGCCGCCTTCGAACAGGTGGTCCAGCGCGTGGTTGACGTTGCGGGGCGCCAGCCACTGGGGAATGTAGGGGTGGAAGAACTCGCCCCACTGGTTTTCCGGCGTTGCGAAATAATACGGCGCGGCAATTGCGCCCAGGAAATAACCCGTCAGTCCGACCGAAGGGATGGCGCCGCCAACCAGGCCGCCGGCCAGGGTAACCTTGAGTTCGGTGGGCGAGAGCGCATATCTCGCGGCGAGTTTCCTGCAAAGCGGATTGAGGATCAGGGCAAGGGTGAGGTAGGCCATCAGCGAACCCATCGGGAAGTGGCTGAGGGTCATGCGGGAAGCGTGGATGACGTACTCGATGTAGTTGACCCAGACGCACGCCCCGACGGAGACGAGCATGGCCAGAAGGATCGAACGGAGCGTGACGCCCCGGCTGGCGGGATCTGACGCTGACGCGGAATGATAGGCGATGAGAGGATTGGACGCAGGGGGCATGGAGATAAAAGGTAAACTATGAAGCTGTTTTAAAATTCCCAGCGGTCTTCGCACGGCTGCAAAAGCGCCGGTCGGCGTTGGTCATACCCGCCCGTATCTTGAGGATACGGGCGGGTTCGCCCGCCTTG
>JAAXHE010000237.1 GCA_012271065.1 Candidatus Latescibacterota bacterium | reverse complement strand
TTGTCTTCGGCCTCGCCTGCAGAGCGACTTTATCAACGGACTGATAGACCTCGGGCGGTCGCCGCACTTGACCGCTGCCTTCTTTCCGTTCACCGGAGGGTGTTTATCGCATGCTCAAAAACCTGCGCAATGTGGTCCTGATCAAAGCCATGATGTGGATCGTGGCTATTTCCTTCGTGGCGCTGATGGTCTTCGACTGGGGCGCCGGCGGAATGACCTGCGCCGGGCCCGGCGATACCGTCGGCGTCATCAATGGCCAGAAGATCAGCCACCAGCAGTTCGTTGAAGCCCTCCGTGACGCGTCCCGCCAGTCCAAGGCCGGGAACAACCCCGAACCGGAGGAGAGCCAGCTCATCCGCCAGATCTGGGACCAGATGGTGGCACAGATCCTTTACGCCCAGCAGATAGAAAAGCACGATATCGCGGTCTCAGATGCAGAGGTCAACTTCATCAACAGGAATCAACCCGTTGAATGGGTGCAGAACCAGGAAGTCTTTCAAACCGACGGCAGGTTCGATCCCGAGAAATACGGCAGGTTTCTGGATGACCCCGGTACCTACTCAAGCCCTGAAAGAAAGCAGTTTGTACTCAGCGCCGAATACGCCGTAAGACAGGCTGTGCTTATCAGAAAGCTGCAGGAAATGGTTGCCGGCGGGGTGAGGGTGACGTCGGCGGAGGTCAGGGAAGCTTACGTGCGGCAGAAAGAGAAAGTCCGTGTCGCCTACGCGGGCCTCGAGGCCTATTCCATCGCCGATTCGCTGGTTTCCGTTTCGGACGATCAGATTCGTGCCTATTATAACGACCATCTTGACGAGTTTCATCGGGAAGCGGCCGTCAATGCCACCTATGTCGCCTTTGAGAAGAAACCTTCCGCGAAAGACGAAGCCGATGCCGAAGCCGAGATCAAGGGCCTGCTCAAGGAAATCCGCGCCGGCGGAGACTTCGCTGCGCTGGCCGAAAACAACTCAGATGATCCCGGCAGCGCGGAAAGGGGCGGAGATCTCGGGTTCTTCGGGCGCGGAAGGATGGTAAAGGCCTTTGAGGACGCGGCCTTTGCCCTCAACCCGGGCGATATCTCAGAACCCGTACGGACCCAGTTCGGATGGCACGTTCTCAAGGTCGAGGAACGCAAAGGCGAGGGTGACGAGCTCCAGATCCGGGCCAGGCACATCCTGCTGAAAATCCGTCCGGGCAGGGACACGCTGGACAGCCTCCGTCTCGAGGCGGAGCGCTTCCAGGAGCGAGCGGAAGAAGCGGACTTCCTGACGGCGGTGGCCGATCAGAGCCTGCAGGCAAAGGACACGGGTTTCATCACCGCCGGCGGCTTTTTCCCGCTGTTGGGAAACAGGACGTCCGGGCTGGTCAATTCCTTCCTCACCGCTTCGCCGGGGAGGATTTCTCCAGTTTACGAGACCGAACAGGGCATCTATGTCTTCGCCCTCGTGGCGAGGCGCGAAGCCGGCCCGCAACCACTGGACGAAGTCAACAATCGCATTTCAACCAAACTCAAGACTGACGAGAAAGTCAAGATTGCATCTGCACGCATTGAACCGCTGCTAAAGGACGTTCGTTCCGGACAGAGCCTTGCCGATGCGGCGCGCAATCGCAATGCCCGTTTCGCCGAGTCCAAACTCTTCGGCCGCGACGACTTCGTTCAGGGTGTCGGCGGCAGGAACGCGTTTACCGGCACGGCATTCCGGCTTGAAGAGGGAACGACCAGCGACGTGGTCACCACGGACCGGGGCGCGTACGTGCTGCAGTTGCTTGAAAAAGAGCCCATCGACGAGACCGATTTCGAGGCGGAAGGACCGGAACTGGTCCAGCGCCTTCGGTCTGAGAAACAGAACGAAGTCCTGGCCGCCTGGTTCAACGACCTCAAAGAGCAGGCGGAAATCATCGACAATCGGCATCTCTTCTATTCGAATTTTTAGAAGCTGTTTTAGAATTCCCGGTGAGTTCCCGATCCGTAACCCGACCGCACAGGATGACTCGCGTGGCCGTCATTACCGTCTCACGCCAGCTCGGCAGCATTGGCGATCTGGTAGCACGCCGGGCGTCGGAAGTACTCAGCTACGACTTCGTGGACAAGAACCTCATCACGGAAGTCGCGAGAGAAGCCAATGTGCCCGAATCCGAAGTCGAAAAATTCGACGAGCAGGCGCACAGTGCGGTAAAACGATTCATCCACAGTCTGATCGTGCCGTCCCGGTCCGTACCGACGCCCCCGGCGATGCTCTGGGGGCTGGAATTTCCATATGAAGTATCGGCGACGCTCCTGGCCGGCGACGCGACAGCCAACGAGGAAAGGCACCTTCTGGACCAGCGGGACTACCTCAGATTTCTTCAGGCCACGGTCCATCGCCTTCGGAAACGGGACAGGGTAACCATTGTCGGCCGGGGAGGCCAGGCGATCCTTCGGGATGACCCCGATACGCTCCACGTTCGAACGGTGGCTCCTCTGGAAGACCGCATCCAGGTCGTCTTGGAACGACAGAACCTGCGAACACGAAAAGAGGCCAACGACCTGATTCAAAAGAGCGACAGACGCCGGGCCGCCTACCTCAGAGACAACTACCAGATCGACTGGGACGATCCGGCCCTGTATCACGTTGTCGTAAATACGGGCCGGACCTGCCTCGAATCCGCCGCACGCATCATCCAGCACTCCGTCGACGCCCTCGGTCGTGCCTGAACGCAAGCGTAGACGCCCCCGTTCCCCGCACCGCATAGCAATGAACAGGCCGGACGGCGCCGAAACTCAACGACACTTCCCGCGACCTGGCGGGAGCCCGGTTTCCTACCGTCAGTCCAAAGAATTGCCCGCGCATTGTCCTTGACTTGACCGGGCCGACCGTACATTCCTACCGCCAGCGTTTTCCAACTCCACTATCAGGATAACAGTTGCCGTCGTGTCGAGGACGTCGATGGCGCGAGGTTTCGAACCATGCCCCCGGACATCAGCCGCTCAAGAATGCGTTCCATCTCCAACAAGGACCTCTTCGCCGCGCTCGACCTGAAGAGGGCGGACATGAAGCCCATCCGAAAAGCGGTGAAGGCTGGAAAGTGGAAGAAGGCGGCCGAGGCCTGGGGCGACTACTTTTCCGCGCGTAAAGAACCCCTGAATATGGTCGCGCCAACCGGCGACAAGCCGGATCCAGACCGCATCAGGGAGGCCGAACGAGTCGTCGCGCACGAGATTCAGGGGTGGCACGACCTGACTTACAAGTTCGGAAAGAAAGTCGACTTCAATGCAAATTGGGGACGCTCGGGCGTTTACGGTACCCACTACTGGGGATGGTCCGATTGCCTTCGGGTCGCGTTCGGACAGACCGGCGACCCCCGCTACGTGGAATGTTTCGACGATCTGTTCAACCAGTGGTACGAGCAGCGCAACAACATAGACAACCCCGCCAGATACGACGTCATTTTCTACGAACTCGGGCTGGGGGGTCGAACACCGCGGTTCATCGATCACTATTTCGCGTACCGGTCCACCGGCATCCTGAGACCCGTCACCCATCGACGCTTGTTGAAATCGATTCTGGGCGCGGGGCGCTGGCTCTATCTCCTCGAAAAGGACGATGGTTATCGCAGCGGTAACTGGCAGATGTGCGGCTCGTGGGCGCTCGTCTACGCGGGCGGACTCTTCCCGGAATTCAAGGAGGCGCGACGCTGGGTTGGTATCGGCGTAAAACGACTTCTCGAACACGTCGACAGGGACTTTTACGCGGACGGCTGCCACCACGAACGCGCCTCCGGCTATGGCGCGTGGTGCACCCGCATCAGCGAGGATCTCCTTACTTTCTCGGACAGGATCCCGTATATCAAGATGGAAACCGACCTGCGCGCACGCATCGTACAGATGTACGACTGGTTCCTGTCCACCACCTCTCCGCTGGGTGAGTCCCAGGGATTCAACGACGGAGGTATCGGACCCCAGGACGCCATATTGCGGCGTGCTACCGAAATTTCCGGAGACGGCCGATATCTCTGGCCCGTGCGCGGCAGGATCGAATCCGTTTCCCGAATCCGGCCGAAGAAACCCGACTATACGTCTATAGACACACGGCCGTCGGGATTTGCCGTCATGCGTTCGGACTGGAACAAGGATGCCCGATATCTGATCGTCAACTATGGACCATGGGGCGGGGGCCATACCCATAACGACCTGCTCGATTTCGAACTCTACGCCCATGGAGAACCGCTGGCCGTAGAGGCCACCCGCTGGGGGCCGTATGACAATCCGCTCGATCAGTATTTTCGTTCTCCACAGGCCCACAACCAGCTTGTGGTCAACGATGCGCCAATGGACCGCGAGCATCACCGCGGCGAGGACGTCGCCTGGGCGACCGGAGAGAGGATGGACTATTTTTCCGCAACCCACCGGGCTTACGTAGCGCAATACGGCACCCTCGTCGAGCGGCGCATCACGTTTCTTAAACCCGACTACTTCCTTGTGTCCGACGCCGTTTTCGAAGGTCCCCAGCACCATGCCTACACATGGTACCTCCACGCGCCCTCCCGTTGGAAGGGCAGCCGAAGCCGTATGCTCACCACAGGACGGCCGGGGCTGCAGGTCGTCCCCGCAGAGCCCTCGGAGATTCATTACGTCCGTCGCGGGACCTCATATGAGGCACGGGATGGCACGCCCGGCAGGTACCCCAACCGCTACTGGATCGGCTTGCAGAAATGGGTCCGGGGCGAAGGCGCGAATGCCGTCGTGTACGATGTCGCGCTCGTCCCGTTCAAGTCGGAACCGGAGGACGTCAACGTGTCCAGACGCGCGGCAAGCATCGACGGGAACACCTGCCGCCCGGAGGTCGCGCGTGGCGTCCGGATTCGAGGCGGCGACCGGGACGATCTGGTGGTCTACGGAAGGGAAGGCGAAGCCGTTGCATGCGACGGCCTGTCCTTCAGCGGAAGGGTCTGTGTTCTCTCATTGCGGGACGAGCGACCGGTCCGCGTCGCGGTACTGGACGGCGGCGAGGTATCCTACGACGGTCTGCCACTGATTCGCACGAACCGCGCCGGTCTCACCGAAGGCGAATTGTAGACACTAACGGAAGGTGGCGCGCAACGCCGGAACGGATGGCGCCGGACCTGCCATTCGCGGTAATGCTCATGTTCAGATTGGTACAGCTGATTCATCCCCGTGAGGGGCGGCGCATTGCCGTTGTCGAGCGCGACGGCTGCCGGCTGATCGACACGTACACGTCGGTACACGGCCTGGCGAGCTTCGTTTTACGGTCCGATGTCACCCTGTGTACGGAAATCGAATCAAAGCTCGGAAGGAACTTCCACGATTACGACGCCGTCTACCACGGCAGGTCCGAGTGGAAGCTGCTCCCCGCGTACGATCACCCCGGCGAGCCTTCCCGCTGTCTGGTGGCGGGCACCGGGCTGACCCACAGGGCGAGCGTTGACAACCGGCAGGCCATGCACGACCAGAACGAGGCCGGCGAAACACAGGTCACCGACAGCCTGCGAATGTATCAATGGGGTCTGCGGGGCGGCAGACCCGAGCCCGGCATCGTCGGCGTCCCGCCGGAGTGGTTCTACAAGGGGACCGGAACCATTCTGCGCGCGCACGGCGAGCCCCTGGACGTGCCGGCCTTCGCGGGCGACGGCGGCGAGGAGCCTGAAGTCGCCGGGGCGTACATTATCGATTCGGCAGGAAAACCCAGGCGTATCGGCCTCGCCATCGGCAACGAATTCTCAGACCACGTCACCGAGAAGAAAAACTACTTGTATCTGGCGCCCTCAAAGCTCCGGACCTGCTCCATCGGCCCAGAACTTATACTCGATCCCGATTTTGAGAGCGTCGACGGAGAAGTCTCGATCGAACGAAACGGTATCGCCGTCTGGTCCAAGACGATCGCGACGGGTGAGGCCTGCATGGCGCACAGCCTGGCCAACCTCGAGCACCACCATTTCAAGTACCCTCAGCATCGCCGGCCGGACGACGCTCACGTCTTCTTCTTCGGCGCCGACGCCTTCAGTTTCGGCGCCGATGTCGAACTGGAGGACGGAGACGTCATGGCCATCTCATGGAACGGCTTTGGAAGACCGTTGAGGAATCCCCTCCGGATTGAGACTGATGAAGAAACCCTGGTCCGGGTCGATCCGCTGTGAGTGGCGCCGGTCTGGCGCGCGTCGGGGAAGCCACCTGGTTCGCGGGTAAGATCCCGTTGGCGCTTCCAGCCTGAAGGACGATAACGATGATCATTGACGTACACGCCCACGTCTTCCGATATCCTCAACACTTCACCGAAGCGTTCCGGCGGCAGGCCACCCGCGCGAGAGGCGACGTGGAAGTCGACCTCTCGACCAGCCATGACGACTACCGGCGGCACGCGGGTGAACCGGTTCGCACAATCGTCTTCGGCGGAAAGGCCAGACTGAGCGGTGTCTGGGTAGAGGATCGCTTTGTGGCCGAAACGGTAGCCCGGAGCCCGGATGCGCTCATCGGCTTCCTGTCGGTCGATCCGACCCAGGAGGGCTGGCAGGACGAGTTGAGAGAGGGACATCAGGACCTCGGCCTCCAGGGAATAAAGCTACTCTCCATGTACGCCGGCTTCAGGCCCGACGACCCGTCCGTTGAGCCTCTCTGGCGGTACGCCCGCGAACACGGACTGCCCGTACTCCTCCATACCGGAACCACCTTTGTGGCGCAGGCGCCCCTGGAATGTACGCTCCCCCGCCACCTGGATCCGGTCGCCATTCGCTTCCCCGACGTAAAGATCATCCTGGCGCATCTGGGGCATCCCTACGAAGGCGAATGCGTTGCGGTTATCCGAAAACACCCCAACGTCTACGCCGACCTCAGCGCCCTGCACTACCGCCCGTTTCAGCTCTACCACAGCCTGATGCTCGTCCAGGAATACGGCGTCTGGGACAAGCTGCTCTTCGGCACGGACTATCCCTTTACCACCGTCGACGCATCGCTTGCCGGCCTCCGCAGCATGAACAATATGCTCAAAGGCACCGCGCTGCCCCGCCTCGGCGCCGACGAAATCGAATCGGTAATCTATCGGGACAGTCTCTCCATCCTGGACCTTTCCTAGTGTTCTGTCCCAGAAATAAGTTGCCTGAATTCGACCGCCGAGTCGCCTGGCTCGCAAGGCTCCTGAGCGCGGGCGACCTGCGTAAGGTCGGCGAGCGAGGGGAACGTAGCGAGACGGGATGAGTCGCCGGTCGAGTGGTGAGCGATTTTTGGGCCAGGACACGAGCTCGATGCGCATCGATGCACACATGCACGTCAACTACCAGGGCATGGATGCCGGGAGCCTCATTTCCGAGATGGATGCCTATGGCATCGACGTCACGTGGCTGCTGACGTGGTACCTACCTCCCGGACAGGGCGCGCCGGGATTCGGCGCCGGATTCAGCCCGCTCAACTACCGGCCGGACGGCACACACGCCGGCGCAACCCTCGATCACATCCTAGCGGCATGCGACAGGTATCCCGGCCGCTTCATCGCCGGGTACTGCCCGTGTCCCTACGAGGGCTTTGCCGCCGATCTCTTTGAGAGTGCCTGGCGGATGCATGGGGTGAGGATTTGCGGCGAATGGAGCTATCGCCTCCTGCTGGACGACCCTCGAAGCATCCAGCTGTTCCGCCGTGCCGGTCAACTCGGCGCCCCCGTTGTACTCCACATGGACGTGCCCTATCTGCCGGACAATAAAGGAAACCCAACGTATCAGAACAACTGGTGCGGCGGCGACATCCGAAACCTGGAACGCGCGCTGCAGGCCTGTCCGGACACCGTCTTCATCGGGCACGCGCCCGGCTTCTGGCGGTACATCAGCGGCGATGCAGTGACTTCACCCGAATCCTATCCGTCCGGTCCGGTCACCCCCGGCGGGGAACTCCATAGCCTCCTCGACAACTATCCCAACCTTTACGCGGATCTTTCCTCCGGGTCCGGCCTCAATGCCCTAAGCCGCGATCCCGGGCAGGCACGAGACTTCCTCATCCATCGTGCCGACAGACTGCTCTACGGCCGCGACGGAAAGGGTAACGACCTGCAGGAATTCCTACCAACCCTCGACCTGCCCGCCGAAGTCCTGACAAAGATCCACTACGAGAACGCGATCAGGCTCGTGCCGGTGGATTGACGGGAATCCAAAACGGCCGCCCTGAAACAGGGCGGCCGACACGCTGCCATTCGGATCTGGTGATTTGCCTTTCGGCGGATATTCCTCAACTGAACGTGGACGGTCGCGCCGCGCTCAAGTCCAGGCCCCACGTCCCCGTGTGTCCAGGTCCAGCTGCAGGCCGCGTTCGGGAAGGGGAACCGCCGCCCGATAGGTTTCGGCGATCTCCGCCGCTGTCGCCGGGACCAGAGCGCAGCCCTGCTTTTCGCATATTTCCCTCGCCGCCGCCACCACGCCCTGCATCGTCTCCCTACGGAAGTCCCGCGCATCGCCGTAATCGAAGATATTGTGCGTCAGCGCTTTCAGGTACTTCACCGGTATGTCGCTTCCGATGTCGATCTGTCGTTTCACATTCTTTTGAATGGTATACCAGTGGTTCTTGGCGTCCACCAGTTCAATGCGCAGATCCTGCGGGTGCGCCCCGCCCCACATCCGCGAGTCGACGTCCACAGTGGTCGGTATATCCACGAAATTCACGTCACCCGTCAGGGATCGATTGTACCGGTGCGGGTAGTGGATATCCAGCGGCGAACCGCCCCATACACAGGCGCAATGAGGAAGATTCCGCGTTGGCATCGACACCGTGCCGTGCGTGAACCCCAGCGCCTCCAGCGCGGGAAAGGTATGGTCGTTGGCCGAAAAATAGCCGGGGGTGAATACCGAGGGCGGCCGGCCCATCGAATCGGCGAACTGGTCCGCGGCCTCCTTCAGAATCGCCACCTGTTCCTCGAACCCGTACACACCCAGGAACTCTTCGTACCCCTGTTCCGCCGGATGCACGTGAAGACCCACCTCGTGGCCTTCGGATTCGAGTTCGCGATACACGCCCGCGTGCACCTTCATGTCCGACGGGATCACGACAAACGTCCCCTTCGTGCCGGTCTGCGAGAAGATTTCGCCCAATCCCCGAATCGACCGTTCGCCCAGCGCCGGGTCGCCGACACTTCGCTGCGTGGCCTCGCAATCCACCTGAATGTTGAAGAAGACTTCCGTCACGTCTTTCCGACTCCGGTATTGAGACGGGTTCCCTGCACTTTACCCGGCCACCGCTCGTCCATCGAATGCATCGACATCAGCGTATTCGCGCACAACGGCGTCACCTTCGTTTCGGAACACCGAAATACGCAGCGGCACCGACGTTCCGCCTGCCAGCGTATACCGCGCCGCCTCCCCGTCCGTTGATACCTGCTCGAACCGGACCCCGTCTTTTCCCTGCAGATAGTGGCCGATTTCATCGTGGCTGGCGTAGATCTTCTCGTAGCCGGCCGTCATCGTACGCGTGCGGGCCAGAATGCGGTCCCATTCTTCCATGGTAACGGCGTCGAACTTCTGCTCATGGGTCACGATCTCAGCGTAGAACCCGGCACGCAGCCCGTGGCGGATCTGCAGGGCCGCATTGCCGGCGGCCTTTTCGACGTCCATTCTTTCGTTCTCCCGCAGATTCGGCGTGCATCCCGTCAGGAAATCCTCCTGATGACGGGCAAGCATGGCCGCGAAGGCGAAGAAATCGTGGTCGTCGGGCAAATAGTCGTAATAACATGTTTGCAGCCCGTAAGGCCAGAACCCGTCCTGCATGCACATATCGGCCTTGTGCAGCCCCGTCTGCAGGGCCGGACAGAAAAACCGGTGTCCGCGCTCCTTAAGGAAGGGAAGCGCCCCGACTCCGTATTCCCCCCAGTGGAACCGCAACGTCGCGCACGGATGCGCCCCAACCCGCTTCCAGAATGCGTCCGCAAAGGCGAAGTTGGATTGCAGTTCCGCCTGCGAACACTCGCCCTTACCGAAATTGTAGATCAACAACCGATAATAGTCCAGCGCGTGGCTGTTGTAGTGGATTTCCCCGCTCTGCATTCCCGCCCTGATTTTGGGAAACAGGCGTTCCGGTACGTTCGCGATGAACAGGGACGGCATCGGTTTGAATCCGTAGCTGTTCGCGATATCGGCGAATGCGAAATCGTGCCGACCCTCGCAATCGTCCCAAGACATGGTGACGAAGGGCGGAATCACATTGGCGGCGAACGGCTTGCGCGCGGTCCACACGATCGAACGCCAGAACAGATCGTCCATCCCGCGGGCATGGCCGTAGAACGCATTCCGCCACACTCTGGAGTTCAACGTGAACTGCACCGCCCGACCGTTCCCCCATTCCGTTGCGAATACCAGGGGATAGTTGCGCGGTTCGAACGCGCTCCAGGGCGCGAGGTGCCGGATATAGATCAGCTGCTCCTTCCCCAGAATTCCGTCCGCGAGCGGAACCACGGAATCGCCCCACTTTTCGGCGGCGATCGCCGTCACCATCCGGTCGAAGGTGTGGAATTCTCCGGGCGACTGCAATTCCGTGATATAGTGATCCCGTTCCTGCATCCGCACGGTATCGGTCGCGTATGGATTCGGGTTGATCCGGTCGAAACCGAATATCTCCAGGAGGGGCCCCTTATATCCTCTCAGGTCGAAGTCGAAATTAACGAGCCCCGCGCCACTGCGAACCGCGTCCGCAATCAGACCCGTCTCGGAACGGGTCAACGACGCGCCCAGACCGTTCTGCGCCAGCAGGATGCCTGCGCACTCGCCCAACGCTTCAGCCGTAGGCCGCTCTTCGGCCAGATCCAGCAGGCGAAACGGCATACCGAAATGCGCCAGCGCCGCCAGGACCGTCTCATCCACAATCATCCGCTCCCAGTACGACCCGCCGCTGTCGATGACCACCAGCAACGCGCCGTTACCGGCACTGGTATGTCGTTCCCGCTGCACCCGTCCGCTGCCCGATGCCATGTCACTCTCCTTCTTCCGGTGCCGACTCCGACGCTTGAAGTATATGACTCAAGTGCAACGTACACTCGCTGCGCAGAACCGGAACATCCCGCTCACTGATCGCCCAGACGATGGCGTCATCCACGTTTCGATACTGATGTGTCAGCTGATTGCGAAAGTCCACGATTCGTCTAGCCCGTGTTATGCTGCCGAAGATCTCCTTCGACATCCTGTTGAGAGCTGCGAGAGCCTCCCCGATAATGATGAATTCACGCTCTACCGAGGATCGGACCAACCGGTTGCCCTCGTAATCTTGAAGATCAAGGCCCTGGACTGCGTCTGTGATCGCATCACAGGCCTCGATCACGTCCGACAGGTAGGCTCGCGCGTCACGCGACATACAAAATCTCCTTCGTCCGGGCAATCTCGCGTGCGATATAGGGGTTCTTCACGGCGCCTGAAATGACCAGATCGACCTGCTCGCCCAGGATGGCCCTGAGATCTTCAAGCAGGCCGAAATAGGCATCGACTCGAGCATAGGGTTCCATCGAGCCAAGTTCGACCAGGAGATCCACGTCGCTCCTGCCGGGCTGGAACTCATCGCGAAGAGCCGATCCAAACGCATCCAATCGGATCACGCCGTGACGTTCGCAGGCTTCCGCGATGGCGTCCAGCTTGTTTCGCAAAATCCCTGTCATCGGTACCTCCAATGCACTCGCCTCGCTTAGGCAAAGACCGGTCGGACGAACCCATATCCAGAATTTTTCAGATCTGAACAACAGCTCAACGATACAACCTGGATTTCTGGCCACTTACTGCACACTTACAGGTACCGGTAGTTCAATGGATGCGTTGCCAACGCGCTGGGATGGCGATCCCCGTACTCTCTACAGGACTCTGCGATTCTGCGCACGAGGACCTTGAACAATCTCTCGGGGTTGTTCCCTTGTGCCTTTGTGCCTCTGTGTGAGAACGGGTTTAACCAGTTAAATCTTGATCTCCCAGAGATATCCACTGCGGTAGGGGCTGTCATTTTCGCCGGCGTAGATTGTCCCGTCCGGCGTGACGGCCACATCGTGCACCTGCCAGCAGTGGGCGTCTCCGTCCGACACGGGTCCCAGCAGGTCCCATGACTCCGAGTCCGCGTCGAACCGGATCACCTCACACTTTCCGTCACGCCCGGTTACGCCGTAAGCCGCCCCGTCGGGGCCGGGCTGCATGGTTGTCAGCCGGCTGCGGCGGTCCGCAACGGGTGTACCCAGGTACGTGCCCATCCCGGTCTCCGTATCGATCCGGTATATCGACCCGTTCGCGCCGCTGGCGTACATCCGGCCCCCGCCCAAGTTGAAAATACCCTCCACACGCTCGTATCCGTAGCTGCCGTCCGGCTTGGGCAGACCGGCGTCGAAATACGCGATCCTGTCCGTTTCGGGGTCGAACTTGCACAGCCGGTTGCGGTCCACGCCCGCGAAATTCTGCCACGCCCGCGTCACGCTCCAGCCGCACCACACACACCCTTCGTCGTCCAGCTCGACGTTCTCGCCCTGGGCCATCTCCATCCCGCTGCTGATCGGCCCCAGGTCGTCCGAGCGGCCGTCCGCGAGGTTGAACCGGAACAGGCGTTCCGGCGTGAACGTCATGCCGTAGATCACGCCGCGCTCCTGGTCCAAGCAGATCGACTGGATGTACATATGCGGCATGGGAATCCCGACTTTCCTGATTTCTCCGGTCACCGGGTCGTATTTGACGATGGCCCCGCCGGGCGCCTCCCAGTACCGGTCGATATCGTGCAGGAGCGCGATTGCGCCGTACAGACAGCCGTCCTTCTCCCACCTAACCAGCGACCTGTGAAACTTGGCATCGAACGGATCGGCCACCTTGCCGTACCCCAGATCCTCGAACTCCCCGGTTGCGCGATCGTAGGCGCGGAAGATATCGGCGTTGAAGGATGTAATCCCCAGATAGACGCGGTCATCGTCCGCGTTGTGATACACGCTGTCCATGCTGATCCAGCCCTCGCGCCAGGACGAATCCGCCCTGAAGTCGTTGTATTCCCAGCGGTCCTCGATCTCGTCGTCCCACTGGTTGCCGTAGTCCACGTCCTGCAATTTGAGCGCCCTGATCCGCATCTGACTCTCCTTTCAGTTTCACGGCGGCGGTCTCACGGTAATCCGCTTCCGCTGCCTGTGCCTATACCGCCTCGCTGATCTTGTTCAACGCCCGGAAAAATTCGTCGAATACCTCCACAATGTCTGCCGCGATCTCGTGCTCCTTACCCGCTTCCCACTCGTCCGGCGTCAACCGGGCGAACGCCTTCGTGCCCTCCACCTCCGACGGAGACAGGAGATCTCCCTTCAGTTCGTCCAGAATCGTCACAGGATCGTCCACCGTCTCGCCCGTCCTGATCTTCCAGAACGTCCGGAACGGCATCCGGAAGAAGCTGTTGCCGATTCTCCCCAGCTCGTTCTGAATCAGCCAGGTGGTATCGAAATGCGCCGGTGCGTGGCCGTAAAAGTGGAGGCGACCCTTCATCAGGCGCGAGAACTTGGCGTTGTCGAAAATCACCAGCGCGGGGTCCACAGGCACCTCTTGAAGCGCCGCTTTCCACGCGCCGATATCCCCGCCCGCCTCACCGGGGATCAGCGTCACTGCGTCCCTCAACCGCACCAGTATTTCCCCCAGAGCATCTTCCAGCGCGTCCTCCAGCGTGGTAAGGTGCGGCTCCTCGTACCACCTGGGTATCTCGTAGTGGGCGTGCAGAATCTCCCTGATCAGGTCCCAGCATCGCAGCCCGGGAAAATGCCGTTCCGCGATCTCGAACGCATCCAGCTTGCCGCAGATATTCTGTTTCTCGAGAACGCAGACGGCCGAGTGGACCGGCGGATTGAAATAGTGCATGATCCGGCTGTGCAGGGGATATTTGTTCTCGTGAACTCCCAGGTTGATCGCGGGATCGATCGTGCGGTTGTACCGGCCGAAATACAGGCAGAACTTTTTCAGATGAAAATACTCGTCCTTCTCGTCCCAGGGTCTCCGGGCGAGCGTGTCCAGGGCCGCGCCGAGTCTCTTCATATCCTCGGTCAGATAATACGTCCACTGGTGGTATTCCGGATAGTAGTTCCGCTCCGACGTGAGTTCGGACCAGGTCAGATTCACCCCGGGCAGGTGCTCGAAGTTCCGCGCCCAGCAGGGATATTTCTCGCACAGCCGCAGATGCGTCTCCCCCATGGTCGTGGACAACTCGCACCAGTCGTCCACCGTCATGCCGTCGTTCACGATAAAGCGGGTGTCGAAATCGCTCATGCCCGGCAGCAGGTCCCGGAACATCCACTTGCCCGCGATCGCCTCGATCTTGTCGCAGTGATACCGGCACGCCTCGTAGTACGTCCGGATATAATCCGCAAAGTCGTTCTCCGGCCTGGGTGCGAATTTCATCGCTCCTCCTTCCCGGTGTCCCGTCCCAGAAATATGTCACCATTCATCCGCCGATTCATCCCGTCTCGCTTCGTTTCCTTCGCTCGCCGACCTTGCCCAGGTCGACTCGCTCAGGCGCCTTGCCAGCCGGGCGACTCGACGGCCGAATTTTGGCAATCTATTTCTTGGACAGAACACTGGCTGAACTCGGCGTCCTGCCACCATCGCCAGTTCTGCTTCCTGGTTCCGGTCAAGGGAAATCACGACCGCCGAACACCGGCGCCCCTCAACTTCGAGCGTAACGGGGGACTGCTCACGGCCGTCCAGAAGCACGCGCGAGACCTCCCCGCCTCCCTCCGCGATCATCGTCAGGCCCTCGATCGCCTCAATTGCCGTCAGCCTGGCAATCGCCCGTTCCGGGCAGGAACTCAGCAGTTCAACCCGCAACGCGTCCCGCGCCTGGACGAAGCGGGACCACTCCTGCAGGCTGCCGGTTTCGACGCCCATCGCCGCCAGGGACGCGTACACGATATTGGCCGCCTCGAACGTGCGTCGCAGGTCTCCTTTGGGCCGGATCAGATAACACGGGTGGAAGGTCCCGATGTGCGGCACGTGCCAGCGGTCGCGGGACTCCACGACCCAACGGACTGCCGCCTCCGCGTACTCCACCTGGCTCAGTCCCAGCGTGCCGACGCCCGGCTCGGTGATGCTCTGCGAATCGTCGAAGGTGCAGGGCTGGAGAAACAGGTCCAGCAGCCCTTCGTCCGGGTCGAAGTAGCGCATGGGCATGGCCGACGCCAGCGAAAACGGTCCGAAGTCGTACCTGTTCATCCGCGGATCGTGGCCGCAGAAGTGAAACGGCATTCGCCATCCGTGGTCCGTCAGTATCTTTGCGGTCCTGGCCCCCGTCCACTGGCAACCGTGGATCACGATGTCGGTCACCGGTAGACCCACTTCGTCGGTAAAACGACGCGCCTGGGCTTCCATTTCCGTGCGGATGCGTTCGTGGACCCCGTCGTCGAGTTCTTTCAAAAGGCGGTTGTACGTAAGCGGGAATATATCCACTTCGATCGACATGAAGTGGCCCCGGTCCTGCCACTCGCGGATCAACTTCCCCTCGTACCGGCTCGCCGGCGCCCTGAAGAAATTGTGCTTGTGCCCGTACTGCTCCGCCAGATCCATCCCCACCGGAGCGCCCTCCTCCCCGCACCCGTCCGACTTGAAGAAGACGGCCACGCGCCGCGCATCGGGCATGTGCCAGACGCGGGGCACGATGCCGCCGTTGTGCAGGTCCAGCAGCAACTCCCGGAACAGGTCCTGGTGAATATCAGCCAGCGGGTGCTGCCGGGAATGACGCTCTGCGATCCCGATCAGCCCGAAGACATGCCTCGGCCCTCGCAGCGGCAGCATTTGGGCCTGCTGTTCCAGCGCCCAGGTTCCGTGTCTCAACCGCAGCACCGCCCCGACCACGTCGTAAGCCAGCACAAACGCCCTGCCCCGTTCGATGCGTTTCCGGACAATGGCAGGACCGCTCCGCTTACCCAGGTTGTCGACCAACGCGGCCAGTTCCTCGCCGTCGCACGAGACGCTGAGCCCGGTTTCCCGCGGGCAGTACAACGGCTCAGGCGGTACCGTAAGTCCGGCGGCGGGGTGAACGACAACCCGACCGTCCAAAACCGCCTGGGGCTCGTTTGCCGAAGGCTCCGAGGCCGTTTCCTTGTTCGGATCCGCTTTCTGGGTCGACACCACAACCCGGCGCCTCACGTCCAGCCTTGCCGCCAGGTCGCCGCCCGGCATCACCGCGAGCAGCCGCCCGCCGCCGCGCACGTAGTCGAAGAGAATCCCGGAGGCCCGCCGTCCGAACGCCCCACGAAGCGTCAACACCACGGTCGCATCCTTCAGGCGAGTCGGATCCAACTCGTTCTGCGAGAGGACGTTGAAATGAAACAGTCCCTCGGCCTTCAGGATCTCCGTCGCGAAGTCGTGCTCGAGGTTCTCATCCGGCTTGACGATCAGAATCGACTTCATGGTTTTCATCAGCAGGGAATTGATGGAACGGATACGTGTTCAGAATCTTGGAATACCGTCGGTAGCGCAGGGAAGTTCCGCGTTATCAGCCTAACACGACCTCGCGATGCTCCGCCGCGGACCGATAGATCGCATCCAGCAGCGCATTGGTCTTCGCCGCTTCGCCGAGGGGGCAGACCGGCTGGCGTCCATCCCGAACCGCATCGACGAAATCCTGGACGACCGGGCCGTGTACGTTGTCGTCGGGTGTCAGATCCAGCGTATCCACCTGCCGACCCACCGTTTTGACGACGTCGCCCGAATCGTAGGGATGCCAGTACACCTTGGCCTCGGACCCTACGATCTCAAACTCGTGCCGCCAGGTCTGCGAACTCCAGCTGAATGACGCCGTGACCAATGCGCCGTTATCAAGTTTCATGACGATGCTCGCGCAGTCCTCCACGTCCCACTTTTGCACCAGGTTCTCACACCGGGCGTACACCGAAACCGGCATCCCCAGGAGCCCGATCATCACATCGAACATGTGCGTGCCCATATCGCTGATGGGGCCGCCTCCGGACCGCTCCCGGAAGACGCGCCAGCGTTTCGGATCGTCATCTGCGGGGCTGAACCAGGAAAAGTAGACGATGCGCACGAGGACGATCTGGCCGAATTCGCCGTTCCGGATCATCTCCTGCGCCTGGAGATACGCCGGGAAAAGCCGCCGAAAATAGGAACATCCGGCCAACCTGTCGCTGCGCCCGGCCGCCTCGATGGCGCTTGCACATTCCTCACCGGTCACGCCCAGGGGTTTTTCCACGAGCACGTGCTTGTCCGCTTCGAGGGCCTGAACCGCGTGGGGCACGTGCAGCCACACGGGCGTTGCGACGTAGACCGCGTCCGCCGACGTCTTCGCCAGGGCCTCATCCAGATCGGCGTAGACCTCGGACAGGTCGTATTCGGACGCCAGCGCGCGGGCGTTCTCCTGTACCATGTCGCACACCGCCACCAATTCCGAATTCACGGCACCCGCGAGTGCGGCGGCCACCCGCTTGCGGGCGATATCTCCGGCGCCAACCAGAAGCCACCTCACGTTGTCCATTCTACCTCCCGCAAATTGTCTCGAGGCGACCAGCAATGATCGCCGCTCGGTTCTACTCTAGTGTCCTGTCCGCTGTCCGCTCGCCCCCAGATATGCATTCGGTTGTCTAACGCGAGGCATGTGGCGAGCACTCCCAGAGCACAGCGCGTTGTTCTGTCCAGCACCGGGGGTCGTTATTCTTCCGTGGCTGACAGGGCAAAACCCCGGCAGGTCCTCAAAGGGTATTCGCGCGGTGCATATGGCAGGCCCCGCGCCCAGCGGCGACAATTCTAAAGGCGGTGAGAAGGTAGAGGGAAGCCGGTAGAAGAAATGCGGGTAGACGGTAGAGGTGAGCCGGGAGAAGAAGCCCTTGCCCGGTCTGTTCTTCCTCTTTGCCTTCGGCGCGAAAAGAAACCTCACAAGGCAGGCAATCTCTCCCGTCTACCGTCTTCCTTCTCACCTGGTGGTGGGGCGGGGTGTGGTTATCTACCCTCTCCCGTCTTCCGTCTCCCCGCTTTTTGGGAACACGCCGTAGGCATGCTTTGGAAGGAAAAGACAAACGAAGGGTTCTGCCCTTGCATGCCAGTTCTTTTCTCATAAATCCTTTGTTTTCCTATTATTTACGTCCTTTTTCTTATTCGCCGTAAGAAAAAGGACTAAAAAGAAGCGCGCCCCTCGGCGGGGAGCCGGTTTTTCCGTGAATCACCTCAGAGGCATAAATAGGCATTCGATGGCCTAAGAGCGCCTCGGGCGTACCCATACATCGGTGATGGACGGATTAACACGGAAAAACCCCCCACGCCACCGGACACGCCGCATTTGAGTTTGTAGGGGTAACCCTTGTGGTTGCCCGCATGGCGGTGGGGATATCGGTGATTCCCAACGCTCTTCCTTTACGGCTATCGATTTTGGCTGACTGCTGACACCTGATGGCTCAGAGCTGCATTTCCTGACGGCTGATAGCTGTAAATACGGTTTCTGTTACTATACCAGATCCGAAATCGTCTGCTTGATGGCCCACGCGATATATTCCAGGTCTTCCCCGGTCGTGCCCGGGAACACCGGCGTACTGACGACCTGTTCGCAGACCCTGGCCGCGACCGGACAGCCGTCGCCGCTGTACCCAAGCTCCTGAAGGGCTTCCCATGTCCACAGCGGCGGGTAGTGCTTTGCGGTCCCCACCTGATATCGATCCTTCAGGTGAGCGACGAACGCGTCCGTGGCGAATCCCACGGCATCGGTGTCCAGCCGGATCACGTGCAGATGGCTCCCATGGTCGGGGCCGTGTCCGGCGGGTAGATTGACCTCGTCGACGCCGGCCAGCAGCGCATTGAGACGGACCATCCGTTCCCGGCGGTCCTGGATCACGCGGTCTATCTTGGCCAACTGGGTAAGCCCGACCGCGTATTGGGGTTTGGTCATCCGGTAGTTGAACCCGACCCGGACCACCCGTGTCCCGCTTCCCCCGTAGACGTATCCGAATGTCTTCAACTGCCGGACCTGTTCCGCGAAATCCTCGTCGTCCGTGGTCACCGCGCCCCCCTCGCCCAGACACGTCATGTTCTTGTTGCTCTGAAAACTGTAACACGAGGCCTTTCCCCGTCCACCGACGGGTTCCCCCCGGAATCTGGTACCGACCGCGTGTGCCGCATCGTAAATCACCGGAACGCCCGTCTCCCCGGAAATCAGGTCGAATGCGTCCACGTCGCAGGCGAGGCCGGCAAAGTGCACCGGAATGATCGCCCGGGTGCGCTCCGTGATCTTCTCCCTTACCGTCCGGGGGTCCAGATTCAGACTCACCGGATCGATATCGGCAAGCACCACCCGCGCGCCCCTGGCAATGGCGGTACCGGCCGTGCAGACAAAGGTGAGCGGGGTCGTTATCACCTCGTCGCCCGGGCCGACGTCCAGCGCCATCATGCAGCAGTCCAGGCCCGTACCGCAGGAGTTGACCGCTATCGCCTTTCGGGCGCCCTCGTGCGCGGCGAACGCATTCTGAAAGTCGTTCTCTTCGGGGAGCGGGAAGAACGTGCCTTCCGACTCAGCAACGCCAGCGAGCAGCCGGTTGACCGCATCGACGTCGTCCTGCTCATAGACCCCTCCCATGGATCCGAAGGGCACCTCTCGAATTTCCATGAAACCGGGCGCAAACACCCCCTCTTTACGCGGGAGAAAAACGCGCCCTTCCTCCTTTCCGAATCGTCAATAACTCAAGCATTTCCCGTGCTTCATCGGTGTCTTCACTCGTTCTTCAAGTTAATATCCGGTCACCTCCTGTCAAGCGCAAAGACGTGAGACGACCGCTTCGGGAATGGGTGTCTGTCAGCCCATCGAAAAACCCATCCGGGTTGCTAATCAGGGAATCAATACCACTTGTGTACGACGTGCCCCCGATTTGGAAAGCAGATTGCGTCCACGACCATCCCCGCTGTCACGGCGAGGATGTATCCCACGAGCATCCCCAGGAAAAACGGCATCGACCGCCGGTAGAACGCCACGCCGCCGGTCTTCAGCATGATCAGCTTCACCAGCCACGCCGCCAGGAGCGTGGACCCCATGCGGCGCGCCGCCGGGATGCCGGACAGCGCAAACCCGATCGGGTGTAACGGCCACCTGGCGAAACGGTAGCGCATCAGATTCACAAGGACCATCGCCACGGCGCCGATCAGCAGAAACCAGTAATCGATCGCCTGCATCCTCGCCGGGTTCAGGATCTCGTTTACGGTCATCCCGTACTGCCATTCGCCTTCGTGGATGATCAGCCAGTTGGGTCGGAAATTGTAGGCGCCCACGTGGTATCCCAGCCAGATCGTGTACAAAGTCGAGCTGATCACCCCCACGACAAATGCCGCGAACACGCCCCAGAACAGCCGGTGTTTGTCCCTTCCGACGAAATCGCCCAGGCGGTTGATCTGCGCGACCAGCGGCATGATGAAGCTCCTGGGATGGCTGACGGTGAATGACAGCAGGCCGAAGGTCGCGCGCGTGGACGCATTCAGGGCTCCCGCGCCGCCAATCAGCGCGCCCGAGAGTTCCCATGCGGACGCGGGCGGCTGGATATAGATGATTCCCGAATCGGCGACGACCTTGGCCACGAAGAGATAGGCGATGAACATCGTCGGAATCAGCAGGGCGATCATCCCGGCCTCCACCCCTATTCGCCCCAGAAACGCCGCGATGTAAACGCAACTGCCCAGAAGGCCGATCAGCGCTGCCCGATAGGAGAGTAATTCCCGACCGACGCCGGGCGAAGACCCGCGCGCGTGAAGCGCACTCCGGACGACTTCGCGCAGGTGGCGCCGGGAGATCCAGATCCACCAGAAAACCAGCGACACGAACGCTCCGGCCGCCTGCCACTTGTAGGTCGTGGTGGTATAGGGCCCGGCGCCGTAGTGCGGCGACGTGGCGACGATTCCTATGCGATTCAACGCGCCCGCTTCGATCATGTACACGAAGTCGAAGAACCAGATGCTGAAGAGCACGTCGAGGCTCGCGAAATAGGAAAAGCAGATGACGGGCATGCTGAGAAAGATGAAAAACGGAGGATATTCTTCGGGAAGGAGGTCCCAGATAAAGCGACCGGTTGCCGTGGGGAAGCTGGGGACCATCGGGTAGAACCAGGCGATCATGTTCCACCAGAAGACGATCGACGTCAGCGCGAATCCGGCCCAGAACACCTTGCCCTTCATGAACTCCGGCAGCCACCTCTCTCCGGACCCGGCCCGCGATGCCATCTCCAGAACCGGAGCCAGCGCCGGGTACACCAGCTTTTCATGGTCGGCCCACTGGCGGTGCAGGAGAACGGAAATACAGATACATGCAAAGCCCAGCACAAAAACAAAAGAGAGCCACCAGATCAGCGGAAGTCCCCAGACGTCCCAGGGAATCGACGCTCGACCCGGCAGCCCTTCATAGAACCAGGACATCGCCCGGCTATCGTTCGTTGGGATCAGCCATCCAGGCAGGTGCGGGTGGAGGTACTCGGTCCACCGGTTCTCCGGCGTCGCGAAATAGCGCGGGGACGCCATCATGCCCACCAGATAACCGCTGACCCCGTAGTTGGGCCCGATGGCGCTGATAACCCCCATGCTGAAGACCGTGATCCATTCAGACGGCGACAGGACGAAAGCGGTCCCGAACCTTCTGGCGAGCAAGGCGCAGCCCAGAATCGACACAAGGCACAGCAGCAGGACGCCCATCGGAATCTGGGCGACCATCATGTACGACCCCTTCTGGATGTAGCGGGCCGTACAGGCCAGCACGCTCATGGCCATCGCAATGCACAGACCGATTACGATCGACCGAAGCGTCACCCGCGCTTCCGGCTGTTTCTCGCCTCTCACGATACGTTACTCATGGTCTTCCTTTGCGGGAGCCAACGGATTGATCCACACAACGGCCCTGGTCCCCCAATCCGTGGACATGACATCGTCGTAACCGTCACCGTCCAAATCCGCGAGACGGACGATATTCGGCCAGTTGAGGCCCGCGCCTTCGCCGAGGCGCGTCGCCTCCCACATGGTTCCATCTCCCCTGACGTTCCGGAACACGTAGACCCCGTCTCCCCCATCGGAAGGCACCACGATATCCAATCGCCCGTCCCTGTCCACGTCTCCGAGGTCGAAGGAATAGGCGTGGCCGAGGCCACCGGCAATCTTATGGAATTTCCACTCCATCCCGGATCCCAGGCGCTCCCTCCATGCCAGATACCCGTTTCTGAGACTGGTCTCGACACAGTCCAGGTCCCCGTCCCCGTCGAGGTCCGCAAATCGCGCATGGACCTGGGAGAGGGGTTTGTCGGAAAAGCGCGCGACCCATCGCCGCACCGAATCGGGCGATTCCACGCGGATGGAATCCCGCTTCCACTCGGTCCCCTTTCCATCGGTATTGATCAGGAGAAACGGCCGGGACGCGTGCTCAGAGGCGCACACAAGGTCCAAATCCCCGTCCAGGTCCACGTCGCCCGCGTCCACGCCGATGATGGGAGGCAGGTTCACGCGAATCGGCATTTCTTCCCAGGGCTCCGATTCGCTGCTGTTCTGACGAAACCACCCCACTTTGCGGCCCGACTCCGAGATGGAAGTGACCACAATGTCGTCGAGGTCGTCTCCGTCGACGTCCGCAACCACGGCCCTGACCGGAAGCTCGAGCGCTTTCGACCTGAGGCTGAGTTTTCTCCAACTCTCCTCATCTAAAGTCTCGTATATCACGGTCTCGCCCGACAGATAGCAGGGGACCACAACGGCCGTGTTCCCTCCGGCAGTGCGACGTACTACAACGGCGTCTTTCGGCGTGACCTGCCGGTCGTCCAGTGGATGAATACGAAACGCCAATCCTGAATCCGGCGGAGGCGCCAGGTTCTCCAGCCAATAGACCATGCCGTACTCACGGTCCTCGTCCGGGATCTTTGCCCCGCCCGATTGAAAGGCCACGACGAGGTCCAGGTCGCCGTCCCGGTCGAAATCGGCCGCGTTTATGCCGTAGGAATTGGTCCCCGCGAGCGTTCCGTCCTCGCCGTCACGCAGATCGACGGACTTCCATTTCGCGGCCGCATCGGCGCCCAATCCCCTGACGTCGGGGCTGAGGGCCAGAATTTCGCGAGGGACCTGGGCGGCGGCGGAAACGGCGACGGCGCAGGCAACGGCCGCGACCATTCCCGGCCACAACGCCCGGAGATTGAAACGCGCCATCACTGCCTCCCCGGCATCTTCGTCGTGTGGATGCGCCCCCCGATCCCGCCCAGGTCCGCCGGCATCTGTCCCGAAGGACGATCCGCTCCGGGCCGGAAGTCCGGGACCCTGACGACCCTGGACCCTTCCTCGATCGAATCCACGGCCAGCACCGCCGGAGCCATCGAGTCCATCACCCTGTACACGTCGTACGTCAGTGCCTCGCCCTTCAGAATCGCATCGCGAAAATACATATGCACGTAGTAGTCGGCATCGCCGTGGCCGCTTCCCCGCGCCTCCGGGGGCGCGTCGGTCCGCCGGTACTGCCAGTCAACCTCCATCCAGTCGTTCATCTGCGTGTCCGCCAGCCACAGTTTCGGCTTTTCCTTTCCGGACCGCCGCCACTCCACGCTTCCCTTCGTGCCGATCATCTGCCACCAGTGGTGGTCGCCGTGCGGCCTGGGCTGGTTGAACCCGTTCAGCATCCGGATCAGCGTGTCGTTCTCCGTCTTCATCAGCGCCACCTGAATATCCGCGTTGAGCATCTCCGGCGTCGTATAACTGGGCGGCCTGGTGCTCATCGACGTTACCTCGATCACGCGGTCGTCCAGGATCTTCAGCAGTATGCTCAGATCGTACGAAGCGGAGATGATGTACGGCAGGTATTGCGGACTGGCGGGCTCGGCATCAGGGTGGTCGGCAAGCGCCTCAACCGGGTAATTCTCGCCGGTGTTGTAATCCTGGAACCACTGATGGGTGCCGTAGTAACCCAGGTACTGACCTTCCGCATAGGTGATTTTTCCCAGCATTCCGTCGTCCACCAGCTTCTTCCAGCCGTCCACGAACCCCCAGAACCGCGTCTGCTCCGCCAGGCTGTACACCAGCCCCGTCCGCTCGACGTTCGTGACGATACGCCAGCATTCCTCCATCGTATATGCCGCGGGGACCTCGGCGTTGACGTGCTTGCCCGCCTCAAGCGCCTCGGCGGCCATGGTTCCCTGCTCCAGCTGCCTCACCACCAGACCCACCGCGTCCATCCCCTCGTACGCCAGAAAATCGTAGTAGTTGCTGAATACCTTCACGTCGTCGCGATAGGCAATCTCCGCCAGCGCCCGCTCCTGGAGCGGCTCGATCCAGTCGTAGATGGCCGTGATCCGGTAACCCGGGGCGCTCTGAAGCAGCCGGATCCAGTGCAACCCGCGGTGGCCCAGTCCGGCAACGCCTATTCTGATCTCGTCCATGGTCTTCTCCATTCGTTTCGAGGTTACCGCCTGTTCAAGCTTGCTCGGGTGGGTCCGACCCACGCCACAGATCGTTCAGCATGCAGTTCTGGCATCCGGCGGACGTATTGCAACGCCCGCCAAACAGATAGAATCTGTACGAGCGGTCATATCAGGATTATTGCAATGTGGGCAAAAGACCTATCGACACAGTTAGACAATTCTCAAAACCCGGTCGGTAACAAGCTTAAGCGTACAGCTTTACTCAAACGGAAGAAAAGTCCAATTCCAACTGAATCATAACGTCAACTTCACTTACTGATTTTAGAGTATTTACCGATGGATCTTGTGCATACACGTCGGCCCACGCCAATCTGTTCTTTGTGGAAAATTTGTCTTCAAGTTCCTTAACCGATTTTGCCGCGTCCAACACGTCCTTGGTTTTTCCAGGAAGAACCCAGGGATTAATATCGAGAATTTTGGCAGCTTGATCTCGTGATATGCGGTTGAACCGAAAATCTTTTAACGTATGGAATAGGCAATAGAAACTCTCGCTTTTTAGGTGCGTTCCTAACAAAAAATCAAACGCGCGAAGATTTCTGTGTCCCGTCAACATCAAAGGAAGTTGCTTAAGATTAGATAAAGCAAAACCATATTGTAATGTCATGGTTACGTAATAACTTTGCGTGCCTTCATGACCCAAGACATGCCTCAGATTGAATTTTCTACACGTGGACTCCATTATGTCTTTGAATTTTTGATTGATGCTCTGTTCACCTTGAAAAATAACCCTTCTGGCATCATCACATAACCGCCTGAGTACAAACGGCCAGAGCATGCTTGATACAGCTTCTCTGCGGCCAACCTCCACAGCAAAAAGAAGCACTAAAAGACCGGCTCCCAAAGCAACGGGAGCGACTTTCCCCTCTTCCCATTCAAGAGGTTGGTCATAATTATCCAACAATGCGCGCAAAGTAGACGCATCAATATGCTTTGCCCACGAAATCAGCCATTGATACCCTTCCTGATCTATACATAATTGACATAAAGAACAAGGCTTTGGCAGATTTTCAACGGCTTTAATAATTCGCAAGATGGCTTCACAAATGGCATGCGGATCTCTTGGGTTTAGTCCGATAAAGACATTTCTATGACGAACTTCCTCATTTTCAATTTTCGATACAATCCTGTCATAATCTAGATTGTTCTCACGCCAAGAGGATGTTGGGATATCTGGCTTGTGGATTCGTAAAATTCCCTCTTCCGCATATTCACGCAATGCATAAACGGCTTGATCTACCTTTTTTATTTTGTATGTGCGTTCTAAATTTCGAAGCACAGGATTTACTCGCGTTGCCGACAATCCTCCGGGAAATTCAGGGAATAGCTCGTTGGCCTTTGTTGCGATTACTTTGAAGTGGGCGGGACATTTTAAAAAATCCAGCGTTCGAATGATGCAAGTTCTCAGACGTTTGGGAGAGCGGTGGCTTTTTTCTGCGCATTGAAATAGGATGTCCCCTTCAGTTTTGCCAAGTTCGCCAAGGCATTTTTGCGCAGCGGATAGATAATCTTCCTCACGGACTTTATATTCATCTTCCCAAGAATCCAATCCGGGCAAATTTAAATGGTCCTTGCCCCAGTCTACCCACAGCCAGTCGCTGTCATAGACCTGGATTGATTTTGCCATTGTAATTGTTCTTAAAATCTGGCACAAATTACGGCATGTAATCCGTCTTCCAAAGTAATCTTCCATCTTTTCTGCAATCCTATCAGAATGCACAAGACGCATGGAAGGCAATTCAAGAAGGGTTTGTCCAAAAACATAACCAAAGGATTTCCGATGTGTAGGGTGCTGAAGCCGGTCAACCGCCTTTTTCACTTTCTGCCGTACTCTTTCTCTTGTGATCCCAAACGACAGACCTAATTCTTCGAGTATATGTCCATCGAGTATCCGTTTCTCAACCAAAATTCTCTCGTCGTCATCAAACTGAGATAACCAGTAACCGTCTTGGGCGCCATCCGGATGGACGGACCTTTGTATTTGACATTGAGCACGCACCTCAAACCCATCCCAGGAAAGCACGACCTCGGCTTGCAATCTCAAATATTGACAAAACGAAAGAAATGTACGCATATAAGCAGTAGATATGTTCTCATCGCCTAATTTTTCAATCATCCCCACCTGTGCTAAGAGGGCCCATAACTTATCTGTCTCCAATTGATAGGGACTGGATATTAACCGGCAGATTTTTTCGCCAAGCACGGCAGGGACACGTTCTAATGGGCTTGCATGTGAGCACCACATCAGTAGGCGTAGACAGGCCGATTCAATCAGCGTTTTCAGTGGTATAAATCCCTTGGGCGAAAATTCGTCCGTGGTATCAAGAGCAACGTAAGCGGGATGACTGGAAAGCACCTCTTCCAACAGTGATAGTGATATATGAAAATCATCAATTTGAGCGATTTGCTGTGCAGTTCGCGGAGGCGCGTGAATATTCGCATTCCAACCAAGCAACTTTTCGACGTGTCTTAAGTATTGTGGCGCTTGATTTTCGATTTCATTATCAAGTCCATCGGCCAACGTACCAACATTCGCGTACGGATAATTGGACATGTCCCACCGAACGCGACAATTGGTACGTCTATAATTCGAAAGTGATGATCCTGCATTGAACTTCGGCATAGTCATATCCCGCAACATTGGGGCGTGGCATGAAATTACCTTCGCATCGTTCTGAATTATTGCCGAAACGTGCTTCGATTGTCACATTGCAACCTGTCTTACCTTTGAAAAATGAAATTGACTACGCCTTCCTTCCCATCGGTCCTCTGATCGATCGCGTCGACCTGAACTGCTTGCCTGTCACACGGGATTGCGCTCGCAGCCCAGCGCCTGCGCTATCGCCCGGATGTGCGAGGGGCCCGCGCCGCAGCACGCGCCGATGAAGTTGACTCCCTCGGCCCTGGCCTTCAACGCGTATTGGGCCATCTCGCTGCCCGATACGATCATCGACTCGCGAATCACCGAATTGTTGGGGCCGGCATTGCGATAGCCCTGCGGCTGATAGGCGATGGGGATATCCACCGCTTCCCGCATCGCCAGGACCCCCGGCCACATGGTCATCGAATCGCCGGAGCAGACCAGGCCGACGATATCCGCGCCTTCGTCCGCCAGGACCTTCGCGCACTCCGCCGGCGTGGCGCCGTCGTGCGTCCGGCTGCTCGAACCCATCAGCACCATCGCGGGCACGTCGGTTTTCTTGCAGCACGACAGGCACAGCCGGGCTTCGTCCAGCCGGGCGAACGTCTCCGGCACGAGCAGGCCGGCGCCCGCGTCCACCATCCAGGAAATGTGCTCGTCCCACTCCGCGCATGCCCGCTCACGCGCCCTTGCATTGTCCGGCCGGTATATGTGCGGCCCCGTCCAGGACCCCGCGGCCGTCTGGTTCAGGCAGCCGGCAACCAGGGCTTCGCCGCCGGAAGCCTCGATGGCCAGCCGGATTGCCGTGCGGGAAATCTCCTCCAGACGCACGGCCTCCCCGCTCGGGCCGTCGCCCTGTTCGTAGCGGCGTTCGAGTTGCGACCGGCTGGTCCACCAGGTCTGCGCCTGCAGCACATGGGATCCGGCCCGAAAGAAATCCTGGTGGATCTGGCGCAGCGCGTCAGGATCTTCAAGGATCATGGCCGGGGTATCGTACCCCCGCCACCTCGCCTCGATGATCATCCCACCGTCGCTCAGAACGACGCCCTCCTCCAGCATCTTCAATATGTCCATGCCCATCCTGACCCTCCTGTACGAGAATCATGCCCGAGTTCCAATATAAAGTTCAGCGATTGCTCGTGGCAACCCCCTCGTTGCTCATTATCGCGGACGGAGTTCGATGTGTTTCCGCTCGCAGTCCAGCGCCTGCGCCATCGAGCGCAGGAGCCGGATCACCACCCCGTCCGATCCACCGAGGAAGCGGATATTGTGGGCGACCGCCTTCAACGCGTACTGCCCCATTTCAATCCCGTAGACGTGCATGGCTTCCCGCATGGTCTTCCAGTGGCCCCGGCACGTGCGGTACCCATTCGGCAGAAAGGAGATCGGCGCGTCCACCGCGTCACGCATTTCCAGCACCACGGGCCACAGGTCCTCCGGTTCCCGCATGCCGCCCGCGCCCACGACGTCCGCGCCGTCGCCTGCCAGAACGCGCGCGCACTCGGCCGGTGCGACGCCGTCGGCGGTCATTTCATCCTCGCGAAGCGCCGGTTTGTTCAATCTTCCCTCGGGCAACGGTACGTCCAACGACACCACAACCGGCAGCCCGCTGCCCTTGCAGCACGCCAGCGCCAGTTGCGCCTCGTCGAGCCGGCCGAATGACTCGCAGACGAGCAGTTCCACGCCCGCGTCCGCCAATATGCCGGCCTGTTCCTCCCACTCCGTCCGTGCGCGGTCCGCGGACCCCGCGTCGTCGGCCTGAAAGGCCCCCGTTGGCGCCAGTGTTCCGGCCACGAGCGCCTCCCCTCCTGCCGCACCCTTCGCCAGCGCAACGGCCGTCCGGTTCATCTCGTCGACCCGGTCGGCCGCACTTCCGTTCTCCCCTGCGCCGAGCCCGGTTCGGGTACACCGACCCGTCAGGGCTCTGATAACGCCGGCCCCGGCCCTGAAGAAATCCTGGTGAACCAGGCGCGCGGCATCCGGGAAGTGCTCGAGCGCCGACTGCGCCGAATATCCCCGGAGGCGCAACTCCTCCACGTTTCCCCCATCGGCCAGCACGAATCCTTTCTCAAGCGCCTTCAGAATGGACTCTGGCATAAAACGACTCCTTTCCTGATATCATCTCACAACAATCTATACAAATGGCTAATTCGCAGTCTCTAAATTCGGTGAGAGGGGAGACGGTAGACGGGAGAAGAAACCCTTGCCAGATGAGATATTCCTCCTTGCCTTTGGCGCGAGAAGAATCTTCACAAGGCAGGTAATCTCTCCCCTCTCCCGGCTTACGTCTTACCGCCTAGTGCCAGCTGTGTACCCTGTGACCCGAATGCGGGAACCAGATGGCGTCCACGACCGTGCCCGCGATCACCGCAATGATATATGCCGTCAGAATCCCGATGAAAAAGGGCAGCGATCGCCGGTAAAACGCCGTGCCGCCGATCCTGAGCATGAGGAACTTGATCAGCCACGCGACCAGAAGCGTAAGGCTTTCCAGCCTGGCGAATATCGTACCCGAAAGCGCGAACCCTACCGGGTGCAGCCGCCACCTGGGCAGCCGGTACCGCATGACGTTCAGCGCAGTCATGATAACGACTCCCGCGAGGAACAGCCAGTATTCCACCGCCAGGATCGGCCGGGGGTTGCGCAGTGCGTCCACCGCCAGGCCGTAGTTCCATTCACCTTCGTGAAGAATCAGCCAGTTCGGTTGAAAATTGTACCCGCCCATGGTGTAGGCCAGCCAGACCGTATGGAGCGTCGAAACCACCGTACCGACCATGAACGCCCCGAAGATTCCCCAGAAAAAGCGCCGCTTGCCTTCGAGTATAAAGTCTCCCAGACGGTTCACCTGCGCGATCAAAGGCAACGCGAAACTCCTGGGGTGGTTGACCGTGAACGGCAGCAGGCTGGAGGCGGCGTTCGTCGACGGGTTCAGCCTGTGCGCACCGCCCAGCGCAAACAGCGCATAGTCCCAGGCCACCGCAGGGGGATCGACGTACACCAGCCCCGAGTCGGCGACCACCTTCGCCACGCCCACGTACGCGATGAACATGGCCGGCGTCAGAACCAGGGTCATTCCCGGTTCGATGCCGATCCGCGATAGCCAGGCCACAATGTAGACGATGCAGACGACCAGCCCGAGAACGGCCGTACGATAGGATATCCACTCCCTGCTGTCATCCAGGGCGGAACGGCCGGGGCGGAATGCCTTCCGGAAAACCTCGCGCAGGTGCCCGCGGGAGATCCAGAGCCACCAGACAACCAGCGCCGCGAAGGCGCCCGCCGTCTGGAACTTGTAGCTCGTGAGGTTGTACGGGCCGGAACCGTAGTGCGGGGACGTCGCCACCACGCCGAGTCGATTCAGAAGGCCGGCTTCAATCATATAAAGGACGTCGAAGAACCAGATACTGAAGAGTACTTCCAGGTTGGCGAAATAGGAAAAACAGATGACGAAGACGCTCAGATAGACGCAGAACGGGGGATACTGTTTGGGCAGGAGATCCCAGATATAGCTCATGCGGGTGTTCATCACCTTCGGAAAGGTGGGATAGAACCAGTGCACCATATTCAGCCAGAAGACCCCCGACGTGAGACCGAATCCCGCCCAGAACGCCTTTCCCTTCATGAATTCCGGAAGGACGCGCACCCCGGTCCCGCTCCGGTTCGCCATCTCCAGGACGGGCGTCAGCGCGGGATAGACCAGCTTTTCGTGGTCCGCCCACTGGCGATGCAGAATCACCGACACGCAGACACAGGCGAACCCCAGAACGGCGATAAAAACGAACCACCAGAGCAGCGGCCCCCACCAGTCGTGCCAGGGAATGGACATCCCGTTCGGGAGCCCTTCGAAGAACATGGTGATGGACCGTTGTTCGTCCGTCGAGATCAGCCACCCGGGAAGGTGCGGGTGCAGAAACTCCGACCACCGGTTCTCGGGCGTGGCGAAGTAGTACGGAGCCACCATCTGGCTCACCAGATACCCGCTGATCCCATAGGTGGGGCCCATCGCGCTGATCAGGCCCATACCGAAAATCGTGATCCATTCCGCGGGCGCCAAGACGAACCGGCCGCCGAACCACCGGGCGAGGGCCGCGCAGATCAGGATGGAAACCAGAAAGAGGAGAAGGTCTCCCATCGGGATCAGGCTGATGGCCATGTACGACCCGTGCTGGACGTAACGCATCGTATTGGCGAGCAGATTGACGGCTACGGACAGCCCGAGCCCGAATATGACAGCGCGAGTCGTTACGCCCTGGCGCACAGGATGCTGTTTCCACGCTTCCGCCGTGACGGCGTTGGCCATGGGTCCCCCGTCGGTTTACTCTCCGCGCAACCCCACGCCGCCCGGGTCCGCCGGAAGCTCGCCTCCCGCCCGGTCCGGGTTCGGGCGAAAGTCGGGAACCCGCATCAGCCGGCTTCCCTCCTCGATCGAGTCTATGGCCCGTACTGCCGCGGCAACCGTATCCATTGCCCTGTACACGTCGAATTCCAGCGGCTTCCCCTCGAGGACCGCGTCGCGAAAGCGCATGTGCACATAGGAATCCGCGTCGCCGTGGCCGCTGCCGCGCGCCTCTGGCGGCGCGTCGGTACGTTCGAATCCCCAATCCACCTCCGTCCAGTCGTTCATCTGCGCGTCCGCGAACCAGACTTTCGGCATCTCACGGCGTGACCGCCGCCACTCCAGGCTGCCCTTTGTGCCAATCATCTGCCACCAGTGGTGGTCTCCGTGCGGGCGCGGCTGCGTATGGCCGTCCAGCATGCGAATCAATGTGTCCTTTTCGGTCTTCATCAGCGCCACCTGTACATCCGGCTTTCGAATTTGAGGATGCGCATAGCTTGGTCTCTTCGTGCTCATCGCCGTCACTTCCGTCACCCGGTCGTCCAGGATTTTCAACAGGATGCTCAGATCGTAGGAGGAAGCGATAATCGGCGGGGTATCGTGGGGAAACGTGGGTCTGGCTTCGGGATGGTCCGGCAACTCCTCTATCGCATATTGTTCCCCTGTACTGTAGTCCTGAAAGAACTGGTGCGTACCGTAATACCCCACGTACTGACCTTCGGCATAGGTGATCCTGCCCAGGCGCCCATCGTCCACAAGGCGTTTCCACCCATCCACGAACCCCCAGAACCGCGTCTGCTCCGCCAGGCTGTAGACCAGCCCGGTCCGTTCCACGTTCGTAACGATGCGCCAGCACTCCTCCATCCTGTACGCCCCCGGCACCTCGCTGTTCACGTGCATGCCCGCTTCCAGCGCTTCCGCCGCCATCCGCCCGACCTCACGCTGCCTCACCACAAGGCCCACCGCGTCCATTCCGCCGTATGAAAGGAAATCCCCGTAGTCGGCGAATGCCGCCACGTCGTCGCGATACGAAATTTCGGCGAGGGCCCGTTCCTGAAGCGGTTCGATCCAGTCGTAGACGGCCGTAATGCGAAAGCCCGGGATACTCTGCAGCAGCCGGATCCAGTGCAGGCCGCGGTTGCCGAGTCCCGCGATCCCAATGCGAATTTCGTTCATGCACGCCCCTCCGGTATTGATGTGCAGACTTCAGTCGAGTTGAAACCGGATGTAGATATACATACGCACCTCAACCGCCTCGCGGTTCTGGTACCCGGGGAGATACCGGAAACCCGAGAGGGCGTCCAGCGATGCACCGTGAAACAACTCGTGTCCCTTGAGGACAACGCTGTCTTTGACCCGGCCGTCCCTTCCCACGGTAAATTCCATCAGGACGACGCCCTCCAGACCCGCCCGCCGCGCCTCGTCCGGGTACGCCGGTTCCACCTGTTTGAGGAGCCGGGGCTTCCGTTCCACGAACCGGGCGGAATAGACCACCTCACCTGCCACGTCCTCGTCCCTGTCGGGGGCCGAAGAAAGCGTGTCCGACGGTACGGAAAGGCGTATGGGCACCGCATCGAATTCGAGTTCGGCGGTCGCGTCAACGGATATCTCTTCGGGCAGCAGGTCGCGGCTATCCGTTTCGAGGGGCACGGCCGGCCGCACCGGAATCGGCAGCCTGATGCCCTGTCGGGTCTCCGGCGCCTCTGTTACATGGATGAAAATCGGATGTCTTGCGGAGGTTGGCGTGCGGAGCCTGAAGGCCGGGAAGGTGAACGCAACGGCCGCGTGCAGGGCGAGCGAAATCCCGACGCACAGGGGGAAGACTTTCCGGTACTGCGCCTTCAAGTCCGCTTCGGGACGCCTGGTCCGGATAATCTTGCCGGTAATCCAGGGTCTGGGAGGCAGCTGTTGTGGCATTGTTCACTCCACGCTGCCTGCACGGCCGGCGTGCCCGGGTACAACACGCGTTCATGGTGCGCGGCGACCATCCGTCAACGATAGGAGACGATTCCGAAAAACCGGCTTCGGGCGCGCGTCACCTGCTATTGCGTTGCTTCCCTGACCCAGAAGCGGCCTTCTTTGGTTGCCCGCTGTCCGCTGTTCATGTCCTTTACGGTCATCCGGACCCGGCGGCGCCCCGCGGCGGTCTCTCCGATGTCCAGCGCCACGTAGTCCGATACCGACGCCTCGGTCCCGGTCTGTTCGTAGCGTACGGTCACCGCCGATTCCGACCGCCCCAAGACTCTTGTAGAGAGTCGTGAGAGGCTGGTGCCGCTCTCATCGGTGCTGTAAACCTCATAAACCACCTCGTAGCGCGTCGCCCCGAATTCGTCCGGCGTGAGATTGTAGATTTCGAAGAAGACAAACACGTGCTGCCCCGCGTTGAAAACATGCGAAGGCAGCGGCGTGACGTTCCATTTGCCGCGGACGAACTTCGGGTCGGACCCGGGCAACACGGCCGTCACCTTCCGCGCCACGAACAGATCGCTCAGCTTCAGACCCTCTCCGGAGTAATCTTCCACGGAGAGCTTCTGCGAATACGCCTGCAGCCGTTTCGTGTTGTGCCGCTGCACCTGCAGGGCCAGTTCGTAGTCCCCCGGCAGCACATCCAGGAGATCCACCCGATCCAGAAGCGCCCTGTCGCGCCGCCGCCCCGAGACCGGCACCTCCAGGTCCTGCTGCAGCGCCAGCACCTTCGTGTACCGGACGTCCATCAGCGCGACTCGCCGATTCACCATCACGCCGTCGTCCGAATCGCCCGGAAGCGCGACATGCTCAATGGGGATGCCCACGTTGACCTGGATCTCCGTTCCGCCGTTTTCCCCCCGGAAAGTGACCACGTCGTAGCTGAAATCGAGCGCCTCGAAACCCGACACGCTGTAGTACTCCGGCTCTTCCCGCGACACGGACGCAACACGGGTTGAAGGCGCCAGTTCCGTTAGCCGCTGCATGAGCCGCACATAGGCCATCTGCCCCACATGGGGGTCTTCATCGAGGTTCTTGAGATCCTGGCTGCTTACGCCGGGGACTGGCGCATAGTCGTAAACACCGGAGTTCCGTTCATCCGTGAAGGCGACTTCCAGCCCCTTTCCCACGCCCGCATAGACCCAGACCTCCCAGGGCACCGACGCCCAGTTGTGCCCCGTCGTGACCGGCTTCCATCCGCTCAGCCCGATCGCGAATTCGGGGTCCAGGTCGATGCCGGCTTCTATGGGAGAGTCTTCGAGATCTATCAGTTGCTGCGGTGACGCGGCGGGATTGCCCTCGGCGCCCGGTTCGGCCTGATCGGGTGCAAATACGGCCAGATCGAGCTCCTCGATTACAGCAGCCTGCAGGTCGCGCCGAATGTCCTCGCTGGGCTCCAGAAAGGAACCCAGATCGGTTCGGATCGGAAAGACAGGCCCCACGAAGCTGATGCCCAGCCCCTGCGCGCCGTACAGCTGGTAGGCGATATTGTCCTGTACGCGTTCGACCGCCGGAGGCACCTTCGGATTCGGCTGGAGCGAGGAGGAGCGGTAGTCCGGCGCGCCGTAGCGGATGTAAACCTCACCGCGTCGGTCCCAGGGCCACTTCAACGTTCCATACTTCGTTCGGGCGTACCAGACCCGACGATGGTGCTCGGCGCGACGCATGGCGCCGCGGGAAGCTTTGAACGGGTCGTGACGGAGCCAGAACCGCTGCAGGAACGCCGCACGCTTCTCCGGAGGGGTGGCGCGCCAGGCTTCGATTTCATGTGGAAGCCCAACCAGGGACACGTCGCGGTAAAGCGCCTGCTCTTCGGGGTCCAGGCCTTCGATGTAGATCTTGAACGCGCGAAGCGCTCCCTCGAAGTCGCCCCGCGCCATCAGCGCCTGCGCCAGCAGCGGCAGCGCGAGGTCGTCGGTCATCAGCGTGGTAAGGGTCTCGACTTCCTCGAATTTCTCTTCTTCCAGCAACTCATTGGCAAATGCCAGCGCCGCCGCCTGGTCCGCCGGCTTCAGTTCCAGGTATTTTTCGAAGTAGACCATCGCGCCATGAAGGTTGCCCTCCTCGCGGTGCAATTCAGCCAGCAGCAGGTGGGCGGGCGCGATCCGTGAGTCGAACTCGAGCGCCCGGTCCGCGGCCTGCCTTACACCGGGGCGCCCGGTCTCCCGGTAGACGCGGGCAAGCAGATAGTGCGCTTCGGCATGGGTTGAGTCGGCGTCAATTGCGGCTTCCAAGTGCGTCAGCGCCCGTGCCGGGTCTGCCTCGTGTTCGAGCGCCAGCCTCCCCAGGCCGCAATGCGCCTGGGACAGCTTCGGGTCGAATCCGACGGCCCGCTGGAGTGCGGAGCGCGCACTGTCCGCGGCGCCGGCCTTCAGACGCTGGCGCCCGACCCGGGCGAGCGCCCGCGCCAGGTACGTGTGCGTCCAGGTATACGTGGAATCGGCCCTCAACGCGGCTTCCAGATGCGGCAGCGCGCCCGCCGCGTCCCCTTCGAGTTCAAGAGCCACCCTGCCCAGCCCGCAGTGCGCCGTGGCCAGCGCAGGATCGAATCCTACCGCGCGTTCAAACGCCGTGCGCGCGTCACCCGCCCTGCCCACCCGCAGATAGAGCATGCCGACCCTGTTCAGGATGAGTCCGGCATGGTCGGGATGTTCTTCGAGCGCACGCTCCAGGACCTTTGCCGCGGCCACGACCGCCGGGACGTCGCGCGCATTCAGGCCCCGCGCGTACACGGCATCCAGTTCCGACAACGGCTTTCCGGCGGCAGGCGCGTGATCCGGCCAGAGACCGGCGGAGACGATCAGCGCACAACCCAGCAGAGCGCGTAAACGCAGTCTCCCGGAATCCTCCATATGCCGCTACCTCTCCGTAAACAAATAGGCGGCCCTGTCGCGAAACAAAGCCGCCTGGCGGTAAATTCGAAATGCGTTTCTACGCGATCAGAACGATCCGGTCACCGAGAACCGCAGGGTTGCGCCGTTGTCGGGGAAATTGTCGAACTTCACGTAGGCGAAATCCGCCTGCACGTGATGAATGCCGCGCTGAATCCGGACGCCCGCCCCGGCGGTAACGTCCTGAACGTCGTAGCCCAGCTTGTAACCGGCCCGAAGCGCGACGATGTTCCGCAGCCAGAGTTCGGCGCCCACGTGCATCCGGCGTTCGACGCTCACGCTGTACAGCGCCTCGATCGCGCCGGTCAGAGAGACGTCCTCTCCGCGCTCCCCGTAGACCTCGGCCGCGGTTGCCATGCTGAAGAAAACGGGCATCTTTCCTTTAATGGCTTCGTTGGTGAGGAGTACGAGGTCCTTTCCGAAGTTTCGCAGCGACATACCGATGCGCAGGCTCCGGAATCCGGTATGGTAGAAGGTGCCGACCGCCAGGTCGAAGACGCGGTAGTCGTAACCCCTGTCCAGTTTCTCCTCGACGACCCGTGCCTGGAATCCCACGGAGAAGCGCTCCGTAAACTGCCTGGCGTAGACGCCGCCCACGGCCCAGCTTCCGGTGTCAAGGATTCTGCCCGTCCCCTCCGGATTGAAAATCGTGGTCTCTTCGATATCCCCGGTGTTGAACGCCACCAGGCTCAGCGCCAAGGCGCCGTAGTCGGTATTGACGCCAATCGCCGCGGAGTTCAACTGGGACTCCAAGAGCCACCTGGTGTTCGTGAATGCAAACTGCAGCCGGTTGCGCGTCATGGCCGTGAGCCCGGCGGGATTCCAGAACACGGAATTGATGTCGTCCGCCACGGCCACGTACGCGTCTCCCATCCCGGCCGCGCGCGCGCTCTGGGATATCTCCAGGAAGGCCGCGTAGGTCTCGCCCACCGGGGTCTGGTTGGAGATGTCGGCCAACGCCGGGGCACCCAGCAAGAGGACGCCGACAAGCGCCGCAAAGCCGATCCGATATATGCGCCTCATGGCGACCTCCTTAGCGAATGATGACCAGCTTGGCGCCCTTCACCTGTCCCTGGGATTCCGACACCAGGGACTCGACTGTGACGAAGTAGACGCCGAAGGTCAACTGCGTGATGTGCGTTCTGTTGAACTGGAAGAAGGCTGCTTCGCCCTCTGTCTGAGAATCGTGGTCGACCTCGCCCACCAGGTCGCCGGCCACCGAGAAGATCCTGATCTTGGCCTTCCTGGGGACATTCAGGATGCGGATCTTGGTTGAGCCCTCGTAGGTGTGCGGCGACTCGGGGATGTACGGATTCGGCACAATGAGGATATCCTTTTCCAGCCGGTCCGCGCTGGCCGTGGGCACCTGCACGGGGCTGTCGGGCGCCGATCCCGAGGGGGGCAGGTAGTACGTGGAAACGTCGCCGATTCCGGATTCGTAGGCCCGGACACCGCCCTCCACCGAGGCGCCCGTCACCCGGCTGGCGAATCCGGTATTGGCGCTGCCCTGGTAGGAACGCACGGCATAGTAATACTGGAATCCCGCGAGCGACTCCGTGTCTTCGTACGCGTATTCCGTTGAGCCGTTCGCCGGTACGTCCTGGATCATCTTCCAGAGGCCCGGCTGGGTCTCGGACTGGTAGACGCGGTAGCCCGCCACATCGGATTGCCCGGTATCCGGATTGATCGACTTCTCCGGGTCGCCCTTCCAGGTAATCAGGTTGCGGGCGTTCTCGGAAGAGGACACCCTCGCGTCCACGTCGGGAGGCTGGTTGGGCAGGTCGTAACCCAGCGCATAGGCCTCCTTGGCTTTTTTCAGGTGGTTGATCAGATTGGTGAACGCGGCGCCGTTCTCTTCCTTCTTGAGTTCGCTGGTGTCTCCCGACTTCTGGTAAGCCCGGAAGTTCTCCGTAACCGGTGCGGCCGCCACGTAGGCAAATACGAACTTCACCTTCTGGCCGGGCGCCAGGTCATAGGGGCCGTATGTCTCCAACGGGGTGTAGCCCGCGGCGATGCCGTGCCGCCCCTCCCACTCCCAGGTGGGGATGGGCATATACGGCATTGGGCCTAACGGGACCTCCGGAATCGGGAGCAGCGGCACCCCCAGGTTGGGATTTCCCGAACCCCTGCTCGGGCGTTCCAGAAGCGGCTCGTTGAAATAGGACGGTTCCGGCGTGCTGACCAGCATCTGGTAGAGCGTCTCGTGGTTCATCTCATTCGGGTTCGGTTCGTCCGTGAGTAACCCGACGGCGGCCGCCGCGCTGGACGGATACCGGTACAGAAAATGGAAGAAGTTGTACGAGAACGGCTGCTCAGAAACCTTCGGCGCCTCGTAGCTCTCCGGATCGCCCACGAACCCGTCCGTGGGATCCACGTCGATCGGGGCCTTGCCGATCCATGCCGGGGACGTGATGTCCCCGACGCCGATAAGACTTGGGAACGTGCACTGCGCGCACCTGTGTTCGGAGCGGTACGGATCGCCGATATCGTCCGCCAGCGGCCCTGTCAGGCAGAAGTTGTCCCAGTCGTACTGGTACGTCAGCCGGAGGCCGCGCGCGGATGCCGGACCGTCGTAATTGGGCGCCTCCGTATACTTGATCTTGTCGTCCTGGGAATTGTCCAGGGGTCCGAAATTGCTGCTGCACCCGTCTCCCGTGCCGTAGTCGGAATAGTAGGCCCTGTAACTGACCCGGGAGACGCCCGCGGATGACGGCAGGAACCGGTGATGGAAAGAAAAATAGACGTTCGTGAGATTGTGCCCGCCGCCGCCGAGGTCGGACGCGCGATCGCCGTCGGTATCCCCGGTGTTCTCGAACACCCACTCGGTGATCACGAAATCATCGTATTCCGGGTGGTTCCACGCAAAGGCCGCCTTCTCACCCGTAATGCCCAGCCCGGTGGTCCACTTGCTCAGAACGATGTCTTCAGGAAAATTGTCGGTGGAAGCGTCGTTGTACTGGCCGATGCGGTAATTCAGGATTTCCCTGGGTTCCAGCGCATCCAGCTCCACCCCGGTGCCGGGCCACCAGTTGGCCATCGATCGCCCCGAATTGGGGCTGACCACGTCGCTGCCCAGCCCCGCGTACTTGCCCCTGAAGTCCACGCTGGGATCCACCGCCATCGCCACGACGTCTTCGCTTTCTTCCATCGCCGATATGAGGGGGTTGGCCCAGCTCACCGCGGCCTCGCCGTTCACTTTTGTGGCGATCCACCATCCGTGGCCGCGGCCGTTGTGCGACGTCAGATCCACGTGCATGCTCCCGGCGCTGCGCTGTTCCCCGTAGTAGGCGGAAAAGTCATTCGTTCCGCCGCCCCCCCAGCTGATCAGCGCGAACCCCGGATAGGCCAGATCCAGATAGAGGCCGGCATAGTTCCCTTCCACCGGCCGAGCCCCTTCGGCGCCCGTGCTGAGAAAGCTGTGCCAGAGGGTGCCGCGCGCGAGGTGCCGGGGCGTCAGCGATTCACCGGCCAGGTTGGAGATGGTCGCCCGCTGGGCCTCGGCCGGACGACAGAACGCGCCTGCGATCAGGAGTGCGCCTGTAATGATGGTTATGCGTCTCATTGATTTTCTCCCCGCCTGTTTGCGCCGGGGCAGCCGCGCCGCCCCGGCGTCAGATACATACCTAGAAACCGATCCGCACGCCCGCATTCACGTACCTCGGCGTTCCGCCGCGCCTGAAATTCGAGTCGCCGTACTTCAGGTAATTGGTGTCGTTCGGCGTGGGCTTCTTCAGGCCCCAGCGCACATAGTTGGAGCCGGAGGAGCCGTCGTAGAAGGTATTGAACAGGTTGAACACCTCCGCGTACAACGTGGGGGTGGTTTCCCCGATCCTGAACGACTTCTGGAAGTTGAGATCGGTCCGTACGAAAATCGGACGGTTGCGGACGGTCTGCACGCTCGTCCCGGGCAGGGTGATCTGAAACTGTCGCCCGTTGTCCAGCCGCCAGACCACGTTGGCCTGGATGCCGCCCAGGATTCTGGCGCCGCCGATTTCTTCGCCCGGCCCCCAGTCCATCGGCGTGGACCAGAGGAACTGGAAGGAGGCATTCGTGGTGGGCGGCTGCCCCCGGAACGCGTCCACCTGGCGCCAGACGTCCTCGAACCAGAGGTTCTGCATCTCCTGCTTCTCTGATTCGCTCAGGCCGGGATATTCGCTCCAGGGACGTATCGCATCGAGCCGGTTCGTTCCCCACCCCCCGACGAAAGTCGTCCCGTCTTGTTGTTTCTTACGGATCGCCTCGTTCGCCCTGTGGCCGATCGTCCGGATTTCATCGTCGGTCAGACGGACAATTTCGTCATTCGCATCGACCGTGAAGTATTTCGAACTGGCAATGAAGTTGGAGTCCGGAAACGTAGTAACCTGAAGCTGTGAACCGCCCGACCAGTTGAAGAGCACCCAACTCACGTCCAGACCCACCCGGAATGAGAAGTTGTTGGAAAATGCCTTCGTGATACCCATCTCGATACCCTTGGTTTCCAGGCGGGCGTTGGGACCGCGGTGACCCACGTAGGTAAGGGTCTGCACCGGATCCGAGAACCGATGCACCCCGCCCGAACCAACCCGTTCGGTCCGGCGGTAGTAGGTGGAAAGCTCCATCACGAAGTCGCTGACGAAGTTCCACTCCCCGGTCACCTCGAACTCGGCGGTGCTCGGCAACCCCCCCGGGTTCTGATAGCCGCCGTCGAGGCGCCACTGCCCGCCCCCGATCCAGTTCAGATCGAACCAGACGTCGTCCAGTTCGGGGTGGTTCTGGGCGTCGGACGTGGTCCAGGGCTCCAGCCACAGCAGGGAGAATTGCGGAGGTTTGTAGTACACGCCGTATGAGTACCGAACTGTGGACCGTTCGGTAATCGGATGTGACAGACCGATCCGCGGCGACAGGCTCGTCATCGGCCGCGTCTTCGCCAGCGGAACCCGCCCCGTGCGCCAGGCCTTGTAGGTCCTCCAGCCCGGCAGTGCCTTCATAAAGCCGGACAGAGTCCGCTCGGGCCCGCCCCAGAAGCTGTCGAAGCGAAGGCCTGCGTGCAGCACGAGGCCCTGGAACTCCAGCTTTTCGTCCACGTACGCGGCCAGCCGGTTCACCGTATACCGCTTGCCGGGCTCGCTGTTGCCGGCCATGATCTTGAGCGTGGCGTTGGTCGCGCTGGACCGGTTGTAGTCCCAGTTGAGATTGCTCATGTTCTGAAACACGAAACCGGCCTTGAAGAGATTCCGCCGGGTGAGCTGACCGGTGAAGTCGTACCGCAAGCTGTACCTGTCGTTGTCTTCCACGACGATGCGCCTTCGCTCCCGATCTATATTGAACTGGCCCAGCTTGTCCCTTCGCCATGAGGTTGTCGTGGCGTCCACGTCTTCGCCCGGGTCCGTCTTCGTGCCGTAGTACCCCACCTGGAATTCGTGGAACATCCGGGGGTTGATGCTCTGCGTGCCCGTTACGTAGAAGATGCGGTTGACCCGGTTCTGCTGGTAACCGGTCGTGCCGTTGATGAGGAAGAGGTTGCCGCCCACCGAACGGTTGGCGTCGCCGAAGAACGTGGGCTCGTTGGACTGATTGAAGCCCACCTTGACCTTGAGGTTCGGCGACGGAGTGAAACTGATTTTTCCGAAGATGCTGTGCTGCCTCAGCCCCGTCAATGTGGGCGCGGGCAGATTGATCTTGGCGCGGCTGGTTTTACCGCTCACCACGAACGTGGCGTTCTCGCCCAGAGGACCGCTGACCCATCCCTCCACGAAATGTCCGACGGAACTCTCGTAGTCCTGCCTGACGTGGATCTGCTGTCCGGTTTCCGGATCCTGCTCGTTCACCCATTCGGGGTTGTTCCACTGCAGCCTGTCGCGCCAGTACCCGTTCGCCCCGCCGCGCTGCCCCGGCGTAGCGTCGTACACGTTGGCGCCGCGGTGCCGCTTGCCGGGCAATTCGACCCGGAGGTCGAGGCCGCCGCGGTAAATCCGCGTACCCTCCCTGCTGATGATGTTCACCACGCCAGCGGGCGACGAGGCCTGCGAGGCGTCTGCACCGCCCCTGACCAGCCCCATCTCCCCGACGGCGGTTACCGGCAGGTTCGTGTACTGCCGGACACCCGTCTGCTGCGACGTGTCCAGGTTCATCAGTTCGATGCCGTCGAAGGTCCAGGTCTGCGCCGCGCGCATCGAATAATAGCTCATATGTCGAATTCGGACGCCATTGCCGGGGCTGTCGTTCACGTTCGTGCCCACGGCGTACTGGAGGTGTTCCCTGACGCCTCTGATAATGGGGACCTGTTCGATCTCCTGCGAGGAAATCTTCGCCTCGCTGGACGTCCGGTCTACCTCCACCAGGGGCCGCTCGGCCCTCACCACGATTTCCGCGGCCTCCAGAGCCGATTCCCGGAGCGTGAAATCGGACACCGTCGTCAGGCCTGCGGCCACCTTGACCCGCTCCCGAATCACCGCTTCGTAACCGACAATCGATGCCTTCAGGGTGTATAGCCCGGGCTCGACACCGATAATGACGTAATACCCTTCGCTGTCGGACGTCGCTCCGAAGCGCGTCCCGTCGACCACCACGTTGGCACCGGGCAGGACCCCGCCGTCCGCGTCGGTCACCTGTCCGGTAATCTTGCCGTAGAAGGTCTGGGACTGCGCCGGCCCCGCCAGCAGGCATAGCGCCACGATAATGCCCAAAACCGATAGTCCACGCCTCATACGCCAACTCCTTGGCTGATAAATCCATGTGCGATCCAACCGTGGAATTCTCCTTGCCTTACGTTCCTTTCCATAGGCGGTGCTCCCTGTTGACAAACCGTGTTGAAGTGGATTCAAGCAGTCTCGAGCGGGGCTTCGGAGACGGATTCATTCGCCCGCGCCGAAGTCCCCCGCGAAGCTGACAAAGTCCTGGAAGTTGATGGTGTCGTCTCCGTTCAGGTCGAAAACCGGATTGAATTCCGGGTCGCCCCGGGTCCTTCCGAATGCCGCTGCGAAACTTTCGAAGTCTGAAAAGTCGACCTTCCCGTCCCCGTTGAAGTCCGACCGGTGACGCGAAGTCACGGGAATGCTGCTGAAGACTCCGGGATTGCTCAACGACAGGACCCGGCCCGGCGCCGGGTCGCCCGGTCGCCATGCGCCCGCCGGATCGCCGAGTTCCATGCCGTTCGTGAATCCGTCCCGGTCCGAGTCGAGCAACGCCAGGCTTGGCCCCCACACCACGTTTCCGGAATGCCCGGCCTGGGACAGAAACCCACTCTTTATCGTTACTCCGAAGGCGTTCAGAGGACCGCCGCCGCCCGTGTACGTGTGGCAACTGGCGCAGATCTCGTCGCCTTCGTCTATGGCTTCATGCGTCAACTCGGATAGCGGGATGTCCAGCCTTGTCGTTGTCCTGCCCCTGTCGATGTGGCAGGTGCGGCACCGGGCCGCGTTGGCGTTAGGGACCTGAAAAACCCGTTTTGGCCGCGCCTCGGTTTCCGGGCGGACCAGGAATACGAGTATGAGCACAACCGCTGCGGTCCGGACGCTCATTTATCGCATGAAGTACTTGACGCCGACCATCAGGTTGAAACTGAAAATCGGAAACGTCTTCTTCAGTTCCCAGTCTTCGTAGGGTCTCAATTCGCCCATGGATACGTTCCAGCGGACCCTGAAATCCACGAGAAACTGATCGGACGTGCGCCGGTAGAAGCCCAGCCCGGTGTTGATCGACAGCGCCACGTCCTCGTCCACCGTGGTTTCCACCATGCCCTGCGCATCCGTCCGGATCTGTTCGCCCACCTGCCCCGGCCAGATCAGACCCGATACCTCGTGGGTATACCTTAAAAACCCGATGCCGGCCGCAATGTACGGAACGCTCTGTCCGACTTCATCGGGCTTTAAACTGCGCAGTCCGTTGACCACGATGCCGCCGATCCACATATTCGCCTCGGCGCCGGGACTCTTTATCCTGGTACCGTTCGCGGCCCCGAGACCGTTGTGCCAGGTGAACTGCCGGTCGGACAGACCGGCGTCTGTCAGCGGCGAATACGTCACTTCCACTTCCGTCATCGTTCTGTCGGACACCTTGTACGTCAACTGCCCGACAAACGCCGGCGAAATATTGTACCAACCCTTGAGCGGCCCGGCGGGCCGCAGCATGGATCCGTGGACGCCGAGCGCGTAGCGCATCTCCTGAGCATGCGTGGCGGACGTGATGCCGAGTCCGAACAGAATAAACGCGCCCAGGACCGGGACGAGCGCCAATCTGAGAATGCCCGTTGCCTTCATAACTTCGGACCTCCTTTCGAACTACGGCCGTATGTTGACCTGTTTACTTGCCTGTAAGGATGGATTCCGTCATTCGACAAGGCGCCTCAGGATTCCGTCGCCGGCCATCCCTGAAGCATCTCACCAATACGTAATATAAGTCCGGTTTAACAGAAAACAAAGAGAAAATCGACTGCTTTTTATGGTTCGCATTAAACAAGCTAAACGAAGATCTGCCTCCGCTGCTGCCTAGGGAAAGTTGACCGGTGGAACAAAAAACCACGCACCCGCGGGACATCAACAGGAATCGCGATTGCCTTTCCCGGGAGCGAGGGCATCCCTGCCCTCGACGGCGATTTCGCGACGCCTCTGCGCCGTCATTCCAGATGTGGTTGCGGATGGAAGGGAAGCAATTGGCCCTCGCTCCGGATACTGGCAGATCATGGACTGATGCTGGGCAGGATCGCCTTGGCGCCAGGGATGTCAAATCAGATATGGCGTCGACTCCAACGAACTGCTATCGGATGCATTGCAAGCAATAGGCCCTCGATGTGGGTATGGTTTTTGTCTGTGCCTGTTGGAGGTCCTGAAGTATCTTCTGCGGTGACGGATCCGTGTCCTGACCCGAAAATTCCTCGCCATTCTCCCGACGACTCATCCCATCTCGCTGCGTTTTGTTCGCTTCAAGAGGAACACGCCGCAGGCATGATTCTGAAAAGAGAGACAATAGATGGGTTTGCTTAATTCAGGTCGCTGTTTTTAGACTCAAATCATTATTTTTATTTACGTCCTTTTTCTTATGCGCGTAAGAAAAAGGACCAAAAAGAACCGCGCCCTTCGGCAGGGGGCCGGTTTTTCCGTGAATCACTCCGGAGGCATAAACGGGAGTTGGGCGGCCTGCCAACCCTTCAGCTGCATCAGGGCAAATGTAATGGACGGATCAGCACGGAAAAACCCCCCGTACCCCCGGTCGCCGGATGTGAAATGCATGGATTGGGCGAGACCTGCCTTTCTCCCTCTTTCCTTTAGGAGAGAGGGCCGGGGAGAGAGGTCGCCAAAAGGCGGTTAGACGGAAGAGGTAAGAGGGTAGAGATTGCGTGCCTTGTGAGATTTCTTCTCAGGCCGGAGGCAAGTAGGATGAACCCTACCGGGCAAGGACTTCATCTACCGGCTCCCGTCTTCCGTGACTCCCCGCTCTTAAGGAACACGCCGTAGGCAGGGAATTTGAGGAGAAGGGGATTTTTGGTTTTGTTTTTGATCTTAGCTGACGGCTGATAGCTGTATTTGCTGCTTCCGGTCGGCAGATTCAGAGACCGGATTCTTGATACGCAGGAAAGGGCGGATGTGATGAATTGGGCCGCAAGGCGCTGTTTGAAAGCGTCTTTAGTCCTCGCGATACCATGTGCCGCCGTGCTGTGCTTCGACCTTGCCGCAGCGGCAACAGGAATGCCGCCCGCTGCGCGCGACGCGCTCGAAGCCGGTCTCAGACTCGCCGGTGCGGGCAGGCTGGAAGACGCTTCACGGGAAATGGCGCGGGCCGCTGAACTGGCGCCCGAATCGGCTCAGGTCTGGCACAATTTCGGCATCCTTCGCGCGCAGATGGGCCGGCTGGAAGCGGCAGCGGAAATGCTGGAACGCGCGGCCCGTCTGGAGCCGGATTACCGGCACACCCACGTGGTTCTCGGCGCCGTCTACCAGCGTATGGGACGGCTTCAGGATGCGGGACGCGCATACCGTCGCGCGGCGGACCTTGTTCCGGACCTGCCGGACGCGCATCGGGCCCTCGGGCTTCTCGCGGTTGCGCGAAACGACCTCGCCGCGGCGGCGGCCGCATTCAGGCGCGCTGTGACACTGGCGCCCGGCAGCGCTGAGCTTCAATACAGGCTGGGCGCGGTCGAATTGAAGCTCGGCAACGGCACGGATGGCGAAACAGCCCTCAAGCGGGCCGTCGTCCTGAAACCCGACCTGCTGCCGGCCTGGCTGGAACTGGCAGCTCACTACAAACGCCGGCGCGACCTGGGCAAAGCACTGGAGGCGTACGACCGTGCTGCGGTTCTCGACCCCGCCTCGGCGGCCGCGTGGCTCGGGGTAGGGGACATCGAAGCCGCCAATGACAACGCTTCCCGTGCCGCCGACGCCTTCCGGAAGGCGGAAAGAGCGGACCCGTCGAACCCCGACGCGCCGTTCCTGCTCGGCCGGGCGCTGATGGTCCTGGGGCGGACCGGAGACGCCGTTCCGGCGTTCCGGCGGGCAATCCGGCTGGCGGGCGACTTCGCGGACGCGCGATCGGCCCTTGCCGAGGCATACGCCGCTCTCGGGGAGGACCGGAGAGCCGTCGATTCGTACCGTGAGGCCGTCCGGTACGCGCCGTCACACGCGGGCGCCTGGTTCGGGATGGGTGACGTTCTGCTGAGGATGGGCCGCCTGACCGAAGCAGAGGCGGCATTCCGGCGGGCCATCGCGCTGGACCCGGATCACGCACGGGCCCGCTACGGCCTGGGGCGCGCCTTCATGCTTCAGGGACGTCACGAGGAAGGGAAACGGGAACTGGTTGAATTCGAGCGGCTGTCACGGGAAGCGCACACGCTGGACGTTCTGGAGCGAGCGGCGCTGCGCCAACCCGAAAACCCCGAACTGCACGACCGCCTCGGTCGGGTCTACGCTTCCCGGGGGCGGAACAGGGACGCCGCCGCCGCGTTCGGCCGGGCCGCGGCGCGGGACAGCACGTTTGTCGGCGGGCACGTCCGGCTGGCCATGGCGGCCGCGGAAGCAGGCGACCTGGGAACAGCCGAACGGGCGATGCGGCGGGTGGTGCGGCTCTCGCCGTCGCCCCGCCATTTCCTGGCCCTGGGCGCGGTCCTCGAGCGCCAGCGGCGGTGGCGGGAGGCCACGACCGCGTTCGAGCAGGCGATCCGGAGGGACCCGGGCATTGCCGCGGCGCACCGGTCGCTGGCCGCGCTCTACGAACGGGCGGGACGACTGGATGCGGCGCGGCGGGCGCTGAAGCGCGTCCTGGCGCTGGACCCGTCGGACGAAGTCGCCCGTGCGGAACTGTCCCGACTCCGAAGGAACTGACCGATACGGCGGTCACGGCCGGCGTCTTACGTGCACGGTGTCAATCGCCCGTAGAACACTTCGTTGCTATTCTGCTCGATAGGCCCCGTCCAGTAGCAGTCTATAAAGGGCGTATGGGTTCCGCCGGCACGCGTTGTGTTGGTGAAAAAGTGCCATAGCCGGGATGGCATTTCCAGCTGAACCGGTTCGCTGATCCGGTCCCAACATCCGTCTTCGCCCGTTGCGTACCAAACCCCCTCCGCGTTGCCTCTGCCCCCCCGCGTCAGGAAGTAGTGGAACCGTCCGTCCGGCGCCTGGTAGATCCGCCCTCCGTTGAAGTTGCCCATACAGAAGTGTTTGAACGGCCCGCCCGGTTCGCCGACCGCGTGGTAGAGCCGGCTGTTTCCGGGGCCCTGCCCCCGCCCCGCCCAGACCGTGGTGGCCAATTGCCGGTTTTCGTAGTACGTCAGGTGTATACGCCCCTGCATATCCATCATCAGGTCCTGATGATCGGTCGTACCCCTGGCACGCCCGTCGAACGTATCGGACACGTCGCTGATGACCGTCATCCGCCAGTCTTCGGGGGCCTCGAAAACGTCCGGGCAGTAGTAATAATAGGCCTTCAGGACAGGGTAGATGCCGCGGGGCGTTTCGATCATGCTGATCTCGCCGGTCTCCCGGTCCCTCAGCTTCACGGTCTGGTTGGGAAACTGCTCGCCCTTCAGAAAGTAGTCGTCGCTGGAAATCGAATGCGCCTCGGAGCCGTTCAGGATCACGAAGTTGTAACCCCGGTTCTGCTCGTGTGTAACGGCACCCTCCGCCGCCGGACGATAGCCTGTATCCGGGTCCAGCACGTACCAGGCCATGGTTGGAAGCCCGCCCGCGACAAAGATCCGGCCTGCGGCGTCGATCGACGCGCCGAAGCGGCTGTCGGCGGTGGCGTATTCCTGAATTGTAAACCTGGCGACCTGGCCGGGCGGGTCGAAGATGGCGTGGTAGCTGGCGTTCTCGCCCGCGATCACGTGCAGCCGACCGGCACCGTCCACAAGCAGGTTGCCGTTCTGCGGCACCGGCGGCAGGGGGTCGCTTGCCTCCCACCGCCCGTCGTCGGCGCGCCGGAACACCACAAGCGTCATGTCGTCCCGCCAGCTCAGCGCATAGACGTCCTCGCCCGCGCGGACGATGTTGGACTGGTTGTACCCCCAGCAGCTCGCGCCGCTGCCTCCGGTCTGCAGGTGCCCCGCGGTGTCCGTAATCATCTCCACTTCGAAACGCGGCGACGCCGGCTGCGCATACGTCACGTGGACCCGTTCCGGTTTCATTCGTCTCCTCCTTCCGTGAGAAAGCACGCGGCCTGATGTCCCGGCCCGACCTGCATCAGTTGCGGCGTCTCCTGACTGCAGCGGTCCATGCGATAAGGGCACCTCGGATGAAAAGCACAGCCCGTCGGGGGATCGATCGGGCTCGGTACCTCCCCCTCCAGGATGATCCGCTCAGACCGGGCATCCGGGTCGAGTCGCGGAGCCGACGACAGCAGAATCCGCGTATAAGGATGGTGTGCCCCGCCATACAGCGCTTCCGTCGGCCCGATCTCCACGAGCTTCCCGAGGTACATGACGCCCACGACATCCGAGAGATGCTCGACGACTTTCAGATCGTGAGAAATGAACAGGTACGCCAGACCGAAGCGTTCCTGCAGGGATTCCAGGAGGTTCAGAATCTGCGCCTGGATGGAAAGATCCAGCGAGGAGACGGGCTCGTCGCAGATCACGAACTGGGGTTGCAATGCCAGCGCGCGGGCGATGGCGACGCGCTGCTGCTGCCCGCCGGAGAACTCGTGCGGAAACGCGTCCGCGAACCGCCTCCCCACGCCGACGAGGTCCAGCAACCGTCCGACCGCTTCCTCCCGTTCCCGCTTTGCGCCCACCCTGTGGATCTTCAGGGCGTCCCCCACAATGTCGCCCACGCTCATCATCGGGTTCAGAGACGCCAGAGGGTCCTGAAACACAATCTGCATTTCCCTCCGAAGCGCGCGCAGTTCGCGGCCGGAAAGCGCGCTCACGTCCCGCCCCTCGAAATACACGCTTCCCGCGGTGGGCTCGTGCAGTCTCAGGACCGCGCGGGCGAGGGTCGACTTGCCGCTGCCGCTTTCTCCGACCAGTCCGAAGGTCTGGTTCCGGTGGATCTGAAACGTTACCCCGTCCACGGCCCTCACCACGTCCCGGCCCTGGTGGAAATGCATCTTCAGGTCCACAACCCGCAACATCGGTTCCGACATAGCGTCGTCCGTGAATAGATCGTCGTTCTGGCGTGGAGATCGGGAATAGGGTTTGAAACCCGAATAAACGCGACGTATATTGGAACGGCTACTTCATGCGTTTCGATTTGTTCCCGGCATTCCCGGCACGACGCCGAAAAGTAGGTCCGGGTACCCTCGGATGCAAGCACAATCAGGGCCGAGGACACCCCGGGAACGACGTGACTGCGTTCACACAGCGAACCGATACTGAAAGGATCGTCTCATGGCCGTAGATATCACGCTGGCGAACGAAATCCGGGCGCCGCGCCGTGGAGAGTGGCTGTGCAGGGGACTCCCGTTCCCGGAGGGATCTCTGACGGATTCCGCGAGGCTGACCCTGAAGGACGAGACGGGCCAGGTCCTGCCTCTCGCTTCGGAAGTGTTGGCACGATGGCCCGACCGGTCCCTGAAGTGGGTGCTGCTTCAGTTTCCGGTACACTTTGAACGCAATGGACGGAAGCACTATGCGCTGACGTGGGCGGAGGACTCCCGGGAACCCGATACGGGACCCGGGATTGCGGTTTCGGAAACAGAGGCGGGAATCGAGGTCGACAACGGCGTTCTGCGATTTGTACTTCCTGCTTCCGGAAAGGCGTTCCTGGTCGGGTGCAGCAGGAGAGACCGGGCGTGTATCCGAACGGTCAGCGCACAGATCGAAGACGAATCCGGCGTCGTATACTCGAGCCGGCTCGAGGGAGAACCCCGCATTGAGAGGTCCACCGGCAAGATGCTGGTCGTGAGCAGGAAGGGCACGCACCGTGACGAGGGCGGTCAAAAACTGTTTTCGCTCGTTTTCCGGGTGACGGTATTCGCGGGCGCCGAGGACCTGGAGGTGGAGTACCAGTTCATCCACGATGAGCCCTACCGGGACGTTCCGGAACGCCGGAAACTGGCCCAGGGTATCGGTACCCCGAGCGTGGACCTGGAAAGTCCGCGTCTGCGGCAGCTGCGGGCGGTGCGGCTTGTCGTGGAACACGCCATCGGCGGCGCCGACGAATTCGCAACCTGTCCCATCGCCACGGTTGGGAACCAGGGACTGATCACGTCGGCCCGGCCGATTCGAGGCCTGTTGACCGAGGCCCCGCGAACGGCCATGTACGACGCCATGATCGACGCCGACGTGGACGACGGCGAAACGCAGGTTGGCCGGTCGCACGGGTGGGTTTCCGCGGGGGACGGCGAAGGCGGGGTCGCGGCCTCGGTCCGGAAGTTCGTCCAGCAGTGGCCCAAGGGGTTTTCCGCGGACGCCGGCAGAATCGTCCTGGATCTCTGGCCCGAAGCCGCGGGGCCGCTCGCGATCTTCCAGGGGCAGGCCAAGTCGCATCAGGTCAAGCTGCGCGCCTACACGGGCGACGCCGCCCAGGCGCGGCTGGCGGACTGGCACTTCGCGTATCAGTTTCCCGTGGTCTTCTCTTCTCCGGACTGGTTTATCGACTCCGGCGCGGTCGGGCCCGTGTTCCGCTATCAGCCCGGGAAATACAAGGGCATCGAACAGAAGTTCCGCCTGGAATTCGAGCAATTCCTGGGATACGACCGGCGCCTGGGCATGATGGACTACGGCGACTACGAGCAGCTGATGAGCGCATCCTGGGGACGCCTGGATTTCATGGCCAACTGTGAGCACGACTTCGGCCAGACCGTGTACCTCCAGCTTGTACGCACCGGCAATTACCTCTATCTCGACGCCTTCGAATCCGCGATCCGGCACGTGATGGACCTGGACATCATCCACTTCGACGATCACTTCGACGAGCAGGGCGGATGGACCTCCCACGGCGCCTATCACGTCGGGGCTGACGGGAAGCCCAACTGCCACCTCTCGCACATGTGGGCGGAGGGCTTTCTATCTTACTACTATTATTGCGGGTATACTCCGGCGCTGGAATCCGCGCGCGGCGTGGCGGATCTGATCTGCAGGAAGGTGGCGGGGGGGGGGGGGCGGCGCGGCGCGAGGGACCGGGGGTGGCCGTTGATCGCGCTGTGCAGCGTGTACCGGGCAACCGGGGAAGAGCGGTACGCGGAGGTTGCGGAGACGATTGCGGCTTCTTTTACAGAGGGACCGGACCCGCTGGAACCCAACGGCGGCTGCAGCGGCGGCTGGGGCCCCATCCCCTACCAGCAGGCGGTGATGGGCAGCATCGCCGCCACCGGGCTGGCGTACCACTACCAGACCTTCGGAAATCCCGTCAGCAAGGAGTCGTTCCTGAGGTTGTGCGACTTTCTGGCAAGCGAGGACGTTCGCACGCCTGAAGGGCTCTATCTGTCCATGCCCGGAAACGAGACGCCGATGAGCTACATCGGTTTTTCCGCCCTCCGGGAGAGTATCGGCTACGCGTGGGAAATCACCGGTGACGAAAAGTACGTGCACGCCGGCCTGCGGGACATCGAGATGAACATGATTTCGACCTTCCCGTCCGTAGGGCATCTCGAGAAGACGAGATTCGGCTGCGAGGTCGTCCGCGCGACAGGCGACTCCATCAGCGTCATCTGGCGCGATCTGCTTCGGTTTTTCGACTACGCGGACCGGGCGGGCCTGCTGAAGGATTTTTAGCTGCGGGAGATCCGACCTCACGCGTCATGATGCCAGCAGTACACGGAATGGTCGTCCGACATCCGGGACATACCGGGGTGCTCTTCCCGGCACCGGTCCGTCGCGCGGGGGCAGCGCGGATGGAAGCGGCAACCGGAAGGCGGCCGGGTCATGTCAGGCGGTTGCCCGGGGATGGTATCCAGACGCCCCCGGACCATCTTCGCGTTTTCCAGCAGCCCGATGGAATACGGGTGCCTGGGGGAATTCAGAAATTCACGGACGGGCGCGATTTCGGCAACCCTGCCCGCGTACATGACGACGATCCTGTCGCTGAACTCCACGGCCAGGCCGAAGTCGTGCGTAATCAGCACGGTGGACATGCCGTACGACGCCTTCATTCTGTTCAACAGATCCATGATCTGAGCCTGCGTGGTGACGTCCAGCGCCGTGGTGGGTTCGTCGGCGATCATCAGCTTCGGCTCGCAGCTCAACGCCATCGCGATCATCACGCGCTGCTTCATCCCTCCCGACAGTTCGAACGGGTAGTTCCGGTAACGCGACGCCGGCGCGGGAATGCCCACCTCTTCCAGCAGCGACACCGCGCGCTCGAAGGATCGCTTCCGGTCGGCGCGACCGTGCCACAACAGGGGTTCCGCGATCTGCGGGCCGCTGCGCATCGTCGGGTTCAGGGAAGTCTGGGGGTTCTGAAAGATGAACCCGATGTCGCTGCCGCGAATTTCCTGAAGCGCCCTTTCATCCAGTTCGAGCAGATTTCGTCCCCCGAAGACCACCTCGCCGGCTTCGATCTTTCCGCTTCCGCCAATCAGTCTCACAACGGACAGCATGCTCACGCTCTTGCCGCTGCCGCTTTCCCCGACGATCCCCACGCTCTCCCTTTCCCCAACCTCGTACGAAATCCCGTCCACCGCTCTCACCACGCCGTCGCGGCGGTAGAAGTACGTCTTCAGATTACGGATCTCAAGCAGAGTGGACACGAACCTGCCTCGCACAGAGGGTAGGTAGGACTTACTCTTTGGGATTGAACGCGTCGTTCAGCCCGTCGCCCAGATACGTAAATGAAAGCAGCGCGAGCGCGAACGTGGCGGCCGGCCACGTGAGCTGATAGGGAAAGGCCCTGAAATTCAGGCTCCCCACCTGGATCAGGACGCCCCAGCTCGGCCGGGGAGGCATCACCCCCAGACCGAGGAGACTCAGCGCCGATTCCGTCATCATCAGGCTGGGGACCATGAAGGCGATCGCGACGATCAGGGGGCCGAATGAGTTCGGGAGCACGTAACGCCGGATCGCGTATCGGTGTGTTGCCCCGAGCGCCCGCGCCGACTCCACGTATTCGAGGTTCTTGATGGACAGAACCTGGGCGCGCATCAGCCGGGCGAACCCCACCCAGCCGGTGGCCGCGATGGCAATGAAGATCGTCACGATGCCCCGGCCCAGGACGGACACCAGGATGATGCTGAACAGGAACCCGGGGAACGCGTACATCACATCGGTAAACCGCATCAGCACGTTGTCCACGACACCGCCCGCGTAGCCCGCGACCGCGCCGATGAGGCCGCCGATCGCCACCGAAATCACCGTGGCCCCGAATGCGACCGCCAGGGCCGTCTGAAGGCTGAAGATCAGGCGGCTGAAAATGTCCCGCCCCACCTCGTCCGTCCCGGCGATGTGTCTCCAGGACGGCGGCTGGTACGCGTTGTCCAGGTCGATCTGGTTATACCCGTACGGCGCGATGGTGTCCGCCAGGGCTGCCGCCAGAACCATCGCGATCACAAACCCCAGGCTCAGCACCGCCAGACGGTTCGAGGCGAATCGCCGCCAGACGGCGCCCCAGTACGAAATCCGCAGCGGAGGCGACGACTCATCCGCATCGGACTGCAAACGCCCAGAGGGATTCAATGCAGCCACGGGTTATCTCCTTATTAATGGTCATCCCCTGTTCTGTCTATAACTCGCCCGGATGCGCGGATCGATCAGCGCGTACCCGATATCCACCAGCAGGTTCATCAGCATGATCAGGAATCCGAAGAACAGAGTGGACGTGATGATCATGGGATAGTCGCGGGTTCCGGCGGCGGCCACGAACAGCTTGCCAAGGCCGGGGATATTGAAGATTTCCTCGATAAACGCCGTGCTCACCATGAGATTGGCGAACTGCGGTCCGGTGATGGTCAGCAGGGGGATCAGCGAATTCCGCAATGCATGGCGAAAAACCGCCTTGTTCCGGTTTCCCCCTTTCGAGAAGACCGTTCGCACGTAGTCTTCGCCCAGTTCCTTGATCAGGCTCACCCGGACGTACCTGGCGATGCCGGCAACGGGCTGGAAGACCATCGCCATGACCGGAAGCACCGCGTACTCCCATGTCCCCCAACCGGACGTGGGGAACATCTGAAGCGACACAGCGAAGAAGACGATAACGATCAGGGCGATGACGTACGACGGGATGCAGATGCCCAGCATGGAAACGAACATGGTCGCGCGGTCGATCCAGGTATTCCGGTACAGCGCCGCCCCGATCCCCATGGGAATGCCGACCAGTAGGGCGAGGAGCATCGGCGAGAAGGCCAGGACGAACGTCCGCGGAAAGGCCCTGGTCATCATCTCCTGGATGGTCGTGTCCGGGTAGCGGAACGAGGGTCCGAAGTCCAGAACGGCCGCGTGCCGCAAATAGATCAGGATCTGCTCCCAGACGGGCGTATTCTCGCCATAGCGTTCCTCCCAGAGCATGAGCGTCTGGCTCTTCTCCTCGAACTGGCTCAGCCGGCTGCCCGTTATCTGCTGGTTCATCAGCCGTTCGATATTGAAGAAGTCGCCCGGCGCGGCGTGCATCAGGTAGAACGTGATGATCAGAATCGCGATCAGGCTCACGAAGATCTGACCGACCCGGCGAAAGAAGAACATCACCATGACGTTTCTCCGTATCGGGACCGCTCCCGATTACAGTTGCTGACCCCTGTCATCGATATTGATCCATTTCAGATACATGGGATTGGCCCACCAGTAGGCGCAGAATCTCAGCCCCTTCACGTAGGGCTTGACCAGCACCGTTGCATTGGCGACGTGGAGCGGGAAATCCCAGCTGAATGCCTGCACCAGGCGGTGTACTTCGCGGTTGATCTCTGCCTGGAGGGACGGGGCCCGCGCGTGGTGCGCTTCCTGACGCATTTCCTCCAGCCGCCAGCGCAGGTCGCTGGTGTTCGACCACTGGAAATGGTATTGACGGGCCTGGAGAAGCGTGACATTGAGCGCCTTCCAGCACCACTCCAGGTCCGCATCCGGTTCGCCCGCCGTCCGCAGGATCTCGTCCGCCGTCTGCCGCCATCCGCTCATCGCCTCTTCCGCCTGCCTGCGCAGGTGCGGACCGTGACTACCGTTCGCAAAGAGCGACATCACCGAATCCGCGTACGCCCCGATCCGCCGGTGGACCGGCTTGAAATCGGAGAGATTCTCCCCGCCTTCGAGTCTGATCATGCCCGAACGGACCTGCAGGATTCGCCGCTGCCCCTCCCACCAGGCCCCGTAGACCCCGGGATCGTCCGTCCACTGGACGTTTTCGATCCATGTCGTGCCGTAGATGGGATTCGGCCACGGCGCTCCCGAGGCCGCAAAGCAAAACCCCGCATAATCCGATGGATTCAGGGAAACCCGCTTGTCGGCGTACACCCCCAGTTCCTGATTGTCGATCCTGAACCGGATGCCCAGGTTTTCTTCGAGCATGGCGGCAATCACCACGAACTGCGACACCATCTCCGGCGCCAGGTACGACGGGATCAGAATCACCGACTCTGGAATGCCCTTCCCGCCCGGATATCCCGCTTCGGACAGCAGGCGCCGGGCTTCTTCGAGGTCGAATCTCATCCCGAATCCCGGATCCCAGTCCGGCATCGCGGGCGTGGAGAGCATATGCATCGGCGTCTCACGTCCGAGAAAGATCGACTCCACGATCCGGCGCTTGTCGAATCCGAGGGCAATCGCCCGTCGAACGCGGACGTCCCAGTAGACCGGGTGCTTCGAGAAGAGAAATTTAACGAAGGAGAGTCCGCTCGTGGGCGTCAGGACCAGTTCGTCGCTCAGTTCGGGATGGTGTCTGGCGTAGTAGATATCGGCGATCGACGGCAGCAGCGCGAAGTCGATCTCTCCGCTCTGATAACCTTCCAGCGGTCTGCCCGCGAACCGGCTGTGTATCCGATCCAGATTGCCCCGGGGCAGATTGTATTGCGGATTCTGCTCGAGGATGATATGGGAATTGAGTTCCCACTCCACGATCCTGTACGGCCCGTTCCCCTGGTAGTTGGGCGGCTTGTGCCACGCGTCTCCGTACGCTTCAAGTGACCCGCGGTGAATCGGAAACATGCTTCCCGTTACCATGGCGTTCATGAAAGCGGGATATGGCCGCGCGAGGCGGAATCGCAGCGTGAAGTCGTCCGGCACGTCCACGCCCACTTCGTCCTCATGGGCGGCGCCGTTCCGAAAGTCCATGGCCTTGACCACGTATTGGAGCGGCGTATCCCAGAGCCACTTGCTTTCACGCCCGGGTTCCATCTGATAGATGAAGGCGGCCCTGTAGTCCGGCGCCGTTACCGTTGTGCCGTCGTACCAGCGGTTGTCCCGACGGAGAAAGAACGTATACGACAGCCGGTCTTCGGAGATTTCCCAACGCTCGGCCTGCGCCGGAATAAGCCCTCCTTCCGGCCCCAGTTGAACCAGGCCCTCTTTCGTGCCCAGCGTGATCTGTGCGTACATCCCCCCCGTATACAAATAGCTGTTCAACGTACTCACCGGCGGCCCGATGTAACGGATCTCCCTGGGCCGGCCGGCATGCGCCGGTACACAGGAAAGCGCCACCGCAAGCACTGCGAAAATGACGCCCGTTCGCCGATCCGTGCTCCGGAGAATCATGGACCCGCTTCCCCTTCCCTCACGACGATCTCCCGATCGGATGCAATGCTCCCCAACCGGTCCACCGTGCCGCCGGGCCATCGGACCGTGACCGAATCGGCGGCTGCGTGCTTGCCGAGTCCGAAATGAAGACGGAAGTCGTTCTGCGACAGATAGCTCGATCCACTGCGGGCCTCGCGGGTCTGCCGGCGGCCGCCGGTCCAGACCGTCACGCGGGCGCCAATGCCGTTGCGGTTGGACATGCGTACTTCGGCGCCTGGATGCTTCCGATCCCCGCGAGCTGCTCCCACCAGCCTTATCGTCAACCAGCGGTTCCGGTTGCCCACCTCGTTTCTAAGGAGGCGCGCCGCACCGTTCACCGCCAGTATGAATACGTCCACGTCGCCGTCGTTGTCGTAGTCTCCGAAAGCGGCGCCCCGGCCGGGAACCGGCGCGGACAGATCGTCCTTCACTTCGCGCGTGACGTCGACGAAGCGGCCGTCACCCCTGTTTCGCATCAGGATGCCGGGCTGGCGGTAGACGCTCCCCACCCTGTCGGCGTTGTCCAGCACGTGGCCGTGCACCATCAGAAGATCGGTCCAGCCATCGTTGTCGTAGTCCAGAAATCCCGTTCCCCATCCCACGTGGGGAAACGTGGGGGTCCTGATCCCCGAAATCGACGAAATATCCGTAAATAGCGCCCCGCCCTCGTTGCGGAAGAGCCCGGCGCCCTCCAGCCTGAAATTCGTGACTGCCAGGTCCAGGCGGCCGTCCCGGTTGAAATCGCCGAAGTCCGCGCCCATGCTGGACTGAAGCTCGCCGGACCCGCTGTAGGCCACGCCCGACAGAAGTCCCTTCTCCACGAAACGCCCGTCGCCCTGATTCAGATAGAGAAAATTCGGCGTCATATCGTTGGCCACGAAGACGTCCACGGCGCCGTCGCCGTCGACGTCGGCGCACGACATCCCCATTCCCTTGCCGACGGGATTGTAGACGCCCGCCTGCTCCGTCGCGTCCGTAAACCTCCCGTCGCCGTTGTTGCGATACAGGCGGTCCGCCGCCCCCTTGAAGTTGTCGGGATGCGGATAGAACCTGCCTTCCTCCGAAAGGCGCGCGGACCGGGAAACGTAGGGCCTCAGCCGTGTCTCCGTGGAGGCGATCGAGTAGTCGACGTAGTTGGCCACGTAGAGGTCCAGGAATCCATCAGCGTCGTAGTCCAGGAAGGCGCACCCCACGCTCCACGCGGCATCGCCGGCCACGCCGGCCTCGGCTGCGACGTTTCTGAACGTCCCGTCTCCGTTGTTCCGGAACAGGCTGTTCGGACCGTAACATGTCACGTAGAGGTCGTCGTGCCCGTCGTTGTCGAAATCTCCGGCGCAGACGCCCATGCCGTAGGCCGTTTGGCCCACTCCCGCGAACCACGTCACGTCCGAGAAGCGACCCCCGCCGGCGTTCCGGTAGAGCCGGTTTCGAGGGGGAGGCCCGGCATAGCCGGGCAGGGTCCCGCCGTTGACGGCGAAAACGTCCAGCCGGCCGTCGCTGTTGTAGTCCAGGAATGCAACCCCGGCCCCCATCGTCTCCACGAAGTACTTCTTGCCCGTCCCGCCGTGGACGTGCCGGAAGTCGATGCCCGATGACGCCGTCACGTCGACGAAACGGGGCGATTCCGCGTACAGCGCCGCGGGCTGAAAGATCAGAAGGACGAATAGCCAGAAAAAATCACGAATCGATTGAATCATACGAGATATAGCCTGAATTATTCATAAAAAAGGTAGTTTCCATACCCAAGTCATTGTATTATATTGTGGTTACGCACATAACCATAACACAATGAAAGAGGAGGAAACTACCGGGGGTGGTCAAGATAATCAACGCACGCTCTCTTTCGCAAGTGTTTCGGGCAAGCAGGTGGAAGCGGTCTTCGATGGCGGTGTGCTCACCAGCGATATGGGGGTGATGCTGCTTCGGGAGGTGGCGTCGAAAACCGACATACTGTCTCGTAT